>JALDAN010000004.1 GCA_022729355.1 Candidatus Nanohalarchaeota archaeon
AGCACCTCCAGGAAATACAATCAGACTGATAGATATTGAAGACGTAGACATAGAGGCCTGTGGAGGAACACACCTGACAGAGACAAATCATACAGAAGAATTCGTGATCACAGGATGCAAGAGAATACAGGACGGCGTAGTGAGACTAGAATACAAAGCTGGAAAAGCAGCAAGAGATTATATACGGAGTATAGAAAATCGTATTGAAGTTCTAGAGGAGACTCTTAATATTGAGTATAGCGGAGATGTGAGAGAAGTACATAAGGAGCTCTGTAATATATTCAGTGTTGAACCAAAACATCTTGAAGATACTATCGACAGATTCAGCGATGAAATAGAGGCCTATAACAAAGATATTGAAAAACTGGGCGAATTCCTGAATGCAGAGACGGAGCCAGTGACACTTAAGGGCAGTGATTTAGTCGAAAAAAGTCGTTCAATGTTTGAAGCTCGTAAAGATGGAGAAAAGAAAGTTGAGAAACTTGAATCGCGTATAGAGGCCTCTGTTGAGGATGAGTTGGAGGGCAGTGATTCTGTTGAGTTGGCGGTGCCTACTGATAATGTTGGGCTTCTTATCCAGGTAGCTCAGAAGCTTTCAAGGAAGCATGAGGCCTCAGTTACACTGATAGGTGAAAAAGGTGCCGTATCTGCATCTCAGACAGGATTGAGTGCTTTTGAGAATCTTGAGTCTCTTGGATCTGAGAATGTTCAGGGGGATGAAGAGTTTGCCAAGGCCTTCGATATCTCTATAGAATAAAGAAATAGAGGGGGTGGTCAGGGCTTTTTTTTAGAAGGCTCCTATTGCTTGGCATTTTGCTGAGATGCCTTGCAGGTCGTCTAGTACGTTGCAGATGTCTCTTTCCACTTGATCGCGTGTTACTTCATTTTGTTGCATTTCCATTCTTGGTATTACTCCCTGTTCGGAAATGGTTCCACTGACTGTTACAGCTGCAGGATAGTCTTCTATATCTGCCTGTGTTGGAAGGTCTTCAGCGTTTTCGAAAGGTACTATCTGGACGTATGCTCTATCATTGAATTCTTGCGGTACTCCTTCCAAGTCTTCAATGTTTTCACGCTCCGATTCATTATTGTAAATTACAGTTGTAATAGCGATGTTGTGTTGGGCTGCTGTGACTATAAGTTCCTGAAAGTTCTTATTGAAGCCTTCTTCAGTGTATACCTGATCCGGAATCTCAAAGTTGAGTTCCTGTTCCTCTCCTTGATCCGGTGCCTGTGGTGCTCCGCTTGCATAAAGCATGAATACACCACTGAATCCTATCGCTGTCATGATAGCAACTGCGAGTCCACTGTACTGTTTAATCTTGTCAACTACTTCTCCCATAATCCATTGTTGTAGACTAAAATAATAAAGGTTTAATGACCGAAACCTGTGATATGATAGTAGGATTTAATGTTGACAGTATTGAAGCAAGTAAGGATAAAAACGCATCAGGCAACCTGCAAATCAATTACGTACCTGAGATAACAAACGTAGAGGCCGCCTCTGTAAGCGCATTCGACGAAGAAATCGCAAAGATAGAGTTCAGCTTCGGAGTCAACTACATGTCAGGCGACGAAGTAAGAGCAGAAATTAATATCGACGGCAACGTACTGTGGAACGGAGATACAGAAAAAATCGTCTCCACATGGGAGGAAGAAGAACAGCTAGACGAAAGCATCCGAGCACCACTCATGAACGACATGTACAGAAAACTGCTTTCAGAAGCCGTCGGAATAGCAGATACACTGGGCATGATCCCGCCGTTCCCAACCCCACAGGTCGACAAGAACTAGCGGAGAACACCCACCATCCTTATTTTTCTTCCAGCAAACTCTTTAGTAGAACTCTTAACAAGGCCCTCTTTCTCCAACGCATTCAAGCACCTGTGTATATCCTGTTCAGGCCAGTCCAAATGATTCGCCAGCTGAGATGCAGAGACTTTTTGTCCTTCTTCAATCATTTTCTTGGAGGCCTCAAGTACTTTCTGTTTTCGACTCACTGGACAAAACTATAAACACGGAAAGTGATAAAACAAGTTCATGAGCTTGGACGATGCCGAGAAAGATATAGAGGACGGAGAATACAAGGATGCCGTCAAGGATCTTGAAAACGAGATCGAGTCAGTGGAGAGAGATTTTGAATCTGTGAAAGATGAAGAGGCCTCAGGCGAGTTACGGAAGAAGCAGGCGCAGGCGGAGAAGATATTGAATGATATCCATGATCAGTTGCATGTTCTTCAGAAGCATATAGAGAACGCCAGCGAAACAAATAAAAATTTTTAAAGACCTGAATAAAACTGTGGTGAGTAAATTATGAGAAGACTAAGGCGCGCCGACAACGTAGATGACCTGTTCAACCAGATGGAAAAAGTATTCGATCAGTTCCAGGAGAAAAGCCGTAACTTCGCACACGACTTTACAACCGGATTCCCTGTGGACATCGCAGAGGAAGACGGAGAATTCGTACTGACAGCAGACATGCCAGGCGTTGAAAAAGAGGAGATCAACGTCAAGGCTGACGCCGAAGGAGTGGAGATCTCCGCAGAAGCCAGTCACGAAATAGAGGAAGAGAATGAAAAATACTACAGGAAGGAAAGATCACGGAAGTCATTCAACCGTAGAGTGAACTTCCCACAGCCTGTAGATCCGGAGACAGTAGAGGCCTCCTACGAGGACGGAGTACTGGAAGTAAGAGCAGAGAAAGACAGAGATGAAGGAAAGTCAATCGACATCAAATAAGAAAAGAATCATAGGCCTCCTTTAGAGGTCATTCATATCTTTATTTTTTTTCTTTTCTAAATCTCCAAAGGAAAAGGAATTTATCCTTTACTTTCTACTCTGTGTCTGTGGAGATTAGAGACGATTCCGTGATACCTCTGGATGAAGTCCCTGATACATTCTACGAGGAGGGGCGTGAAAACGTTGTTATCGTTGGCGATCTCCATGCAATGGATGAAAAGCCTGCTGAAAGACTACATTACGTACGTGAAGTTGTTGAAGATCTGAACGAAGCTCTTGAAAGATACAATGCCGACACAGTAGTTTTCAACGGCGATACCGGGAGCGCAGATCACATTGGGACAGCACTTGAGCATCTTGAAGCCGACAGAGCAATACTGACTACAGGAGATGAAGATAGAAAAGTAGATGCGCAACGCAATTACAACGGATGGGCCAACATTCTTGACAGAGAGGCCTCCGATCATTTCGACACAGATATCGATTATAGACTTAGAGGAGAACATATACGACTTGATGAAGAAATTGAACTACCAGGATACTATCCGGTACATATACAGCATTTTCCCAAAGACTGCAGCGAATCACATGAAGAACTGGGATTTGAGGCAGACTGGTTTTCAGGCCCAGAAATATCCGATATATATGGATACGCAATATCTCCGACACTACAAAATGTCTCTATGGTGGCTATTCACGGCCATACCCACGGATATAATGCACGTAATGTCGGACTTGCGAGTTTAATTTCCCTTGATGGTCTAAGAGATAGTTATGTCACAGATAACGAGTTGTCCAAAAATGGCATACAGGCCTTCTCATTTGGAGAAAACGATTTTGAAGTAGTTCATCAGGAACGGGATTCAGGCGAACTTCAAGAAACACAGAGATTTAAAGAAACTAGAAACGGATTCAAACTAGTCGAGTCTCGTGGCAAAGACTTCCTAACTCCTATTGAGCGCTTCAAGAAAAATGAATTACCTCCTAAATATTTGAACGCACTTCAAGAATCTTATAACCCGGGCAAGAAAATCCTAACCCAGTAATTCTTCTTGAAGAAAGATTTCTTCAATCTCTCCTTCTTCATTCATATCCTTGCCGAGAAAATGCTCTTCAAAACTCTGAACTTTTTCTGCATCTAGAATATCTTCAGAACCAGAGCTTAGAGCCACCGAACCATCGTACTTTCTTGGAATTCCGTATTCGTCTCCTGAGGCCTTTACCTTATCCTTTACTCCTTCAGGCGTTAATCCTCGGCATCTGGTGCGTACCTCAAGACCTGTCTCATCTTCAAAGTAATTCAAGGCCTCTACGTGATCCTGCAGTTGATTAGAGCTTTGAAGTGCTTCTTCTGAGGCCTTTACTTCCCAGAGCTCTATCATTAAATGATCTTCACGGAAGCTCAGTCTTGCAAAGTCGATGTCGCTCTTTGGAACCGATATATTGTCGTTCTCTATCATTGAACGTTGAATATCTTCCTCTTCATCGTAGTCAGTGTTTGCCAGAGTGAAATCGTATTCCTGTTCAGCCAGCAAGATATCGAATTCTGAATCATCGAATGTCGGCCAGTGGAACTGGATAAGAGCATCAACACATCTATCATGCCATGTCCTGCCATCAACTTCTCTCAATGCATGTCTGTACGTGCCCTGCTCTACTTCAGGGCCCTCATACATCTCCGAAGGCAGGTTACGAAACGTTCTGTCCATTTCAACGAGATTGACGCCGCCGTAATTATTCTGTAGTTGTCTCAGAACGGCTTCATGCGTTTCATCAGAAAGACCCCATATATCCTGATACTGAGGAAGAGGCCTAGAAGTCATACGGCAGGTACCTTGGATAAATATATTACAAAGTTTTGAAATCCTCCTGCCTCCATAATTTCAAAACTACTCTGACAGATTATAAATATCTTTTTCAGATGAAATCCTGATCTATCCTATCGTAACGTCCACATGGATTGTAGCCGAAAAGTTTGTCTGTCACTTCCTGAAACTCACTTGTTTCCAGCATCCAGGCCTCTTCATCAATCCAGAAAGTTCTTCCATCTACAGGCTTAGGAGGAAAATCATCTCCTCTTCTCACACGTCCAGAAATATTCGGTGCTATATATCCATACTCATTATCAAGCTCGTTCACAGTTCTCTGAAGTATCTCCTTGACATCCGCATCGTAACCTATTATATCTGCCTGTATCCTCCTGTTCTCAAGATCAACTGTTACAACATCATATGAGGCCTCCGGAAAATCTTCAAGCTCTACAGGGACGTCTTTCGCCAGGAAATTCCACTCTCCCCAGCTCTGAATCCTGTCGAGAGTGATCTCATCCTGCATCATCTCGACTATTGTACGCTGCTCCTTCCCTCCCATACCTACTAACCCAAGGAAAACCAAATAATAAGTGAATAACTGCTCCCGAAATCAGAAAGAGATAACTACCTTTGAATCCTTCTTCCGGAATTCAGCCTCATAGCCAAACTTCTCCAGTACATATGCATTGGATTCAACGTGATCTGTCTTCTCCATAATCGAGTAACTGCCACTAGTGATAGCTGCGAACATCATCAACTGATCAGCCATATAACTATCCACAGCAGCAGTAGAGGCCTGGAAACTTTTGAAATCCTCCACTGCTTCACATGCTACGTCCTCAGCTCTCTTACCTTTCTCACCGACAGCATCAAAACCAGCAACAGAATCTTCATACACTGCCTTAACCAGAACAGCCGATCCAGGAGAATCAGACTCAACAGTCTTTACCTCACTGCGAATCTGTACTGAGGCCTCTTCCTGTAGAAGCTCGACAGCAGTAGAGGCCTGACGCTCTGCTACTTCTCTGCTGGCAAGACTCTCCGACCGGATAGAGCATACGACTATTTCCTCCAGATCTCCTCTGTCAACAAGTTCTAATCTTTTCTGCTGCCACTCCTTAAACGTCAGCTTTATCTTTCCTCCGCCTTTCGGATAGAAGCCTCTTCTTTCAACACTGAAATCAGCTTCAAGACCTGTCTTCTCCAGTAAAGGCATCTTTACGTGCCTGTAGTGGAGGCCTGTCGGCGACCACTTTACCTCAGTGCCGCCAGATACCTCAAAAACCGCTTTATTCTCAAAGCATTTAGTGACAGGCAGTAAAGTATCAAGCACCAGACATGTGCTGCCTGCAGTCCCTACATCAACTTCCAGGCCTCTGAAATCGTTTCCCTGAGGCCTGAATACCAGTTCAGTCGAACTTTTTGATAGACCTTCTGTTTCTGCGTTACAGAGCTTCTTTGCTGCCTTCACAGCCGTAAGGTGCTGATTTTTCAGGCCAGGATTACTTCTGTCACCTCTGATATCTTTGATGTGGAAGCCTTTGCCTGTAAGTATTGATGCTGTGAGTGCGGTTCTGAGCATCTGTCCTCCTCCGAGGCCTCCATCGATTTCTATCATTGTAACAGTTGACTGTTGACGTTGCTGATTTATTTGAATGCCTCCCCATATAAGGACTTGTATGAAAGCTTTCAGGCAGAGCCCGGTGGAACTTGAGGAGTTCATTGACTTTATGGAGGAAGATATCGGAAACGTTGAACGAGTAATCGGCGAACTTATGCTTGAAGATGTTGATGTCGAATTCATCGTTCACGCGAAAGCTGAGACCGTAGCTGAATCAGCTGAAAACACAGAAGTAGAGGAAAGCCATATAATCAAAACACTAATCTTCATGAGCGAAGAGCCTGTAGCTGTGCTCTGTCCAGGAGATACCTCTGTATCAGAAGACAAGCTGGAAGAAATAATAGGAGAGGAAGTAAGGATGGCGAATCCTGATGAAGTAGAGGAGGCCACAGGCTACACTATTGGAGGCGTATCCCCTTTCGATCTTGATATCAAAGTGTTGATGGAGGAGTCTATACTGGATGAGAATGAAGTGAAGCCGGCAGCCGGATCACGTGTAGTAGGTGTATCCATTGATTCTGAGGCCTTGAAGGAAATTTCTGGTGCGGAGCCTGTGGATGTTTCCAGAAAGTAATTTAACACTTGGAAGGAATTATGATTTATGGGATTAGAGGAGAGAAAACAGCTTGTACTGAGGAACACGGATGAAATCGTTACAGAGGAAGAGCTTGAAGAGATACTTGAAGAGAAGGATGAGCCAAACACTTACGTCGGATACGAGACTTCAGGGCCTGTACATCTTGGTCACTGGGCTTCTATAAGGAAGTTAAGTGATTTGCAGAAGGCCGGATTCAACTTGAAAGTGCTCTTTGCGGATCTTCATACATACCTGAATAAGAAGGGAGAAGAGGAATGGATTCAGTCCATGACAGAGTACTGGGAGGCAACTTTCGAGGCCTGTGGGCTTGATGCAGAGTTCCATAGAGGCAGAGATTTTCAGGAGAAAACAGAGTACTTCCACGACGCCCTCGATTTATCGCTGAATACTACAATCAACAGAGGCCAGCGCTCAATGAGTGAGGTAGCATCTGGAGAAGATGACTCAAGGGCAGTAAGCCAGGTCATCTATCCATTGATGCAGGCACTTGATATCGAATACCTGAATGTAGATGTTGCAATGGGAGCAACAGATCAGAGAAAGATCCACATGCTGGCACGGGAAGCACTTCCGAAGATAGGATACAGAAAGCCTACATGCCTTCATCATCCCCTGGTTGTCTCACTTCAGGGAACAGACAAGATGAGCTCCTCGAAACCGAAGACGATGTTCCCACTTCACGCATCCAGAGAAACAGTAGTGGAAAGAATCGAAGACGCATACTGTCCACAGGGAGAAATAGAGGAGAACCCTGTAATCCAGATCTGCCAGTTCCACATCTTCGGAGACGACGAAGAACTGCATATCGAGAGGCCTGAAGAATACGGCGGAGACATCCACTACTCCAGCCAGGAAGAACTGGAGGAAGACTTCGGATCCGGAGAACTGCACCCACAGGACCTGAAAAACAGTGTCGCACAGCACATCGCAGATAAACTGGAGCCTGTAAGAGAGAAATTCAAGCAGAATCCTGAACTACTGAACTGCCTTGAAGAAATCGGGCATGAAAAACCAGATTATATCGAGTAGAGGCCTAAAACCCAGGCCTCTCTTTTTTATTGTATCTTTATTTTCTGGCCTGTATCCGGTTTGCCGAATTTTTCTGCTGCACTGCCTCCTCTGTAGAATATTTCCATGAAAGGATCGCTTCCTCCTGAGGAGCCTGGTGCGAAAGATATCTCTCCTTCAGGAACGGAGAAGGTGCCGCTTTCGTAAAAAATCTTCTTGGAGACGCCGTCTATCTCGACATGTACCGGGCTCCCCTCTCTCATATCTACTTCAGAGTGCCTTATACTTGTCTTAATGTTTCCGTAGCCGTCTATGAAGGCCACTCTGTTTTTAGGCCTCTCAGGGATATTCTCCAAAGAAATCTTCTCCCCTACAGAGTCTTTTTCATCATTAAGGATGTCTGCTACGGCTTCCGGGAAGTAGTCTCTTGATCTGAACTGTGATCCTTCAGATGGTACATCGACTTTTCTAAGTTCCTTAACGTTTTTCTTGATGAATGAGAGGCTGTATCCCGAGTTGACAGCTATCACCGGGAGGCCTCCTTCTATATCTGCATAGACGAGTTCCTCTCCAGAATTTTGTTTCTGTGCTTCTTCATCGTGTTTTCTGGGGGCTGTGTTCGCGTATACTGCGGCATCGCTGATTTCCGGGTTATTTACTGCTAACTGGTTGATCCAGAATCCTGTTGCTATAGTTGAGAACCGTGGCATTGAGGTTTTCTGCACCTGTATACTTCTGTCTCTGCTTTTCAGTCTGTGGACTACTTCTGAGAACGCTGGATCATCCTCTCCGTAGTCAGCTACAAGGTGCACAAGCTTTGCCATAAACAAACGAAAGTAAAAACACCGGTTTATTTAATTATCCCTCCACAAATCAGGATTTACAATGAAAGGTGGACATGTTTCTAGGAGATGCCTTTGCAACCCGATGGCTTGAACAGAGCTGTCGCTACTCGAAACCTGTTCTAGATAAAAATTTCTGCACAAGTGAGTATTTATGCTAGATATTGAACTGTTCCGCGAGAACCCGGAAAAGATCAAGGCCTCTGAGGAGAGAAGAGGAAAAGATCCAGAGAAAGTGGAGAAAGTAGTTGAACTTGATGAGGCCTGGCGTGAATCACTTCAGCGACTGCAGGAGTTACAGGAGAAACGAAACAGCGTAGGCGATAGAATCGCAGAGCTGAAGCAGGAAGGAAAAGACGCCGAGGAATACATTGAACAGATGCAGGAAGTTAAGGAAACAATCTCTGAATTGGAAAAAGATGTTGAGGCTCTGAAAGAGGAGAGAGATGAACTGAGATACCAAATTGGGAATATCCTCCATGAATCAGTTCCTGAAGGCGAGGATGAAGATGACAACGTCGAGATAAAGACATGGGAGCCAGAAAACGGCCGCAGCGATGAAGGCGAACTTGCTGCAGATATAATCCAAGAAAATGACCTTGTGGAGACAGAGAAAGCTGCGGAGCTGGCAGGAGAAAGAGCTTACTACCTGAAGAACGATCTCTTCAGATTGAATCAGGCCTTGATACAGTTCTCGATGGATCTTCTTGAGGAGAAAGGGTTCACACCGATGCAGACTCCTTACTATCTGAAATACGAGCCTATGGCTGCAGCCGCAGAGCTTGAAGACTTCGAGGAACAGCTATACAAGATAGAGGATGAAGACAAGTACCTGATCGCTACTTCAGAGCAGACACTGGCGACTTTCCACATGGATGAGATCCTGCAGCCGCAGAGCCTTCCACGAAAATATGGAGGATTCTCAACAAACTTCAGACAGGAAGCTGGAAAGCACGGACAGGAAACACGGGGAATCTGGAGAGTACACCAGTTCGAGAAAGTGGAGCAGTACATATTCTGCGAGCCAGAAAACTCATGGGACTTCCACGAGGAACTGCTTCAGAACTCTGAAGAACTCATGCAGAAACTAGGCCTCCCCTACAGAGTTGTCAACGTCTGCACAGGCGATATGAACGACAACGCTGCGAAAAAATACGATATAGAAGTCTGGAGGCCTCCACTGCAGGATTACGG
This sequence comes from Candidatus Nanohalarchaeota archaeon, assembly GCA_022729355.1. Taxonomy (GTDB): domain Archaea; phylum Nanohalarchaeota; class Nanosalinia; order Nanosalinales; family Nanosalinaceae; genus Nanosalina. Next base: position 9,814 of record JALDAN010000004.1, read on the forward strand.
AGAAGTGGTATCCTGCTCGAACTGTACAGACTTCCAGGCCCGCAAAGTCGATGTAAGAATCCGCAGGGATGGAGATAACGAGACAGCTCACACATTGAACGCGACGGAGTGCGCTACTTCGAGAGTGATGACAGCCATCATTGAGAACAATCAGACTGAGAAAGGAATCAAGATCCCTGAGCCGCTTCAGAAGTACATGGGCGGCAAAGAGTACATAGAAGTAGAATAAAGAAGGGAAAGAAAAGTAGAGAGGCCTTAAATACAGGCCTCTCACTATTTTTTTATTTTTGGAAAAGTCCGGAGAATACTTTCAGTGCTTCTTCATCTTCGAATCCGTTTGCCCATTCTCCATAGTTAGGGCCTTCGTCATGTGGCTCAAAGCCTCTTTCCTCTGGATCATAGTCCTCTAGAGAGTTTCCAGGCCTGTTCATTGTTACTCCGGCTCTTGATTCCGGATCCTGATTGTATCCTCCATCAGTAACTATTGGATACGTGCCGAAATGTTCGAAAGCTTCTGCAGCTTCACCCATCATATCTTCATCGTATTCAAATGTCTCATCAGTTATATTGGCCGGATCTGATGAATGAGCAGCGTTAATGGCTTCCTGAGATGTTGTAACCTTATCTGCATCGCCTTCTCCTCTGTAGGCCTTTGCACTGCTTGGATTATCGACCATTGTTATTCTTCACCTCGTGGAATGTTTTTTCTGGTTTTTGAGTTGTGTTGCGTGGTGTTGTGTTGATTTGTTTGCATTTTTGAAATCACCTTTAGAATTGTAGCAAGCTGCAAACCCGGAGTCGGTTTTTTATCCAGATTTACAGCAATAGCACTGTCAAAAGTAGCACTGACAGTAGCACGTTCACAGAAATGTTAGAAGAATCAATAGAATTAACTTTGTAGAACGCATCCACCCTTCGACACAAAACATCCACCCGAAGTTGATAATGCGTTCATACACTTAATCAGTAGGCCTCAGATTTAAATAATATCCTCCTGGATCTATAGATTCTTTCTTCTCTCATCAAGATCATAGTGTCTGTCAGTGCCTGTGGCCGGGAAGCTATCTGTCTCCTCCTCCAGAGTCTGCTGAATCTTTGTTAGTGTATACGCATCTGAAGAATCAAGATCTGTCTCAGACCTTATATTTTCAAGGGCGATGTAGGCCTGTCTGTAAGTCATTGTAGCGGACTGTTCAGGCTCTTCACTGAGAACATCTTCCAGCAGATTTAGAGGCTCAGAAAAATCTGCATCATATTTTTCATCAAGTTCTTCTAGTTGATCATAGGCCTCTTCAACTGCCTCTACTTCCTGAAACCTGTCCTCTCTATTTACCATACTGCTTCTTTATGCTTCAATTTATTTGAATACGTGGTGTATCAGAGTGCGGCAGTTTAAATCTTTGCGGCTGAAACATATTGTGTTATGGAGACGACAGTGATGGTCGGTGAGAAGCCGAACGTCGCCAGTAAGCTGGCGCAGGCCCTCGGAAACTACAGTACGAAGGAGAACCGGGGAGTGAAGAACTACATAATAGAGACAGATGATCGCCGAATTATCATTTCACCGGCCGTAGGCCATATTTTCAACCTTGATTCTGTAGAGGATGGATGGGACTACCCTGTATTCGACGTTGAGTGGAGGCCTACATTTGAAACGGATGATTCAGCTGACTACATGAAAAAATACTATCACAACTTATGCGATCAACTTGAGAAAGCCGATACGTATATTAACGCATGCGACTTCGATCTTGAAGGATCTGTGATCGGTGCAAACGTCATAAAACACATTACTGGAGCTTCTGACGAGAAAATTGAGCGTATGAAGTTCTCTACTCTTACTAAAAGTGATTTACAGGAGGCCTTTGATGACTTGGAGAGCTTTGATAGAGGTATGACTGATGCAGGTATCACAAGACACATACTGGATTACTATTACGGTGTGAACGTTTCCAGAGCTTTGATGCAGGCTGTACGAGAAAATGATCGCTTCAAAACTCTTTCAACAGGGCGTGTGCAGGGCCCGGCATTGAAGGTGCTTGCGGATCGTGAAAGGGAGATCATGGAGTTCGATCCAGATCCTTACTGGGAGATCTTTCTCCATCACAGCGAATTCGACGCCAAGTTCCAGGAAACAGGAGCAGACAGAGACAAGCTAGACAGGATATGGGAGGAAGAGAAAGCCGACCAGATATTTGCTACAGTGAAAGGAGAGAAGAAGGCACGTGTCTCAGACGTGAAAATCAATAATTACACACATAACCCTCCTGTACCTTTCAATCTGACAGGCCTTCAGAAGGAGGCCTCCAGCCAGTTCAACCTTTCTCCAAAGAAGACTCAGTCTATAGCGCAGTCGCTTTACGAGGATTCACTGATTTCCTATCCTCGTACCGAGAGCCAGAAGCTTCCTGCGAAACTTGGATACAAGAATCTTTTGAAGAAGCTGAAAGGACAGGACAAGTACGAAGGCCTGGCTCAGAAAGTCTTGAAGAAGGACAAAGATGACGAAATGTATCCACGTCAGGGTAAGAAGGAGGATGATGCGCATCCTGCCATCTATCCGACAGGTGAAAGGCCTTCCAATCTTTCGAAGATGGAGCGTAAAGTGTACGATCTTATTGTTAAGCGTTTCTTCGCTGTATTCGGGGATGCTGCAAAGCGTCAGTCACTGACTTTGACTCTTGATGTTCTTGGATACGACTTTACAGCCAAGTCAAAGGTTACTAAGGAGCGGAACTGGTTCGAGCTTTACGATCCTTACGTCAAGGTGGAAGAGGCAGAGCTTCCGGGCGTTGAAAAAGGTGAAGTGCTTGATGTGGAAGGCTTTGATCTTGAGGAGAAGGAGACTCAGCCTCCAAGAAGATACAGTCAGTCAGGAATTGTCTCGGAGCTTGAAAAGAAGAATCTTGGGACGAAAGCTACAAGAGCTGCTACTATCGACAGGCTTTACAGCAGGAACTATATCGATAACTCTCCGATCGAGGTGACGGAGTTAGGCCTCACGATCGTTGAGACTCTTGAGAAGCATGCACCCGATCTGATGAGTGAAGAACTGACTCGCAAGTTCGAGGAGAAAATGGAGTCCATCAGAGAAAACAAGGAGACAAGTGATGAGGTTGTTGATGAGGCCCGTGAAGAGCTTGAAGAGACTTTGAAGAAGTTCAAAGATCAGGAGAAAGAGATAGGAGCTGAACTGGTTGAGACTATTGATTCCGAAAGGAAGAGACGCCGCAAGCTCGGCGACTGCCTGGAATGTGATGACGGCACTTTAAGGATCATCAAGAGTAGTGGAAGTCGTTTCGTCGGATGCTCTAATTACCCGGACTGTGAAAACACATTCCCTCTGCCGAACAACGGCGATATCAACAGCATGGATGAAGTATGTGACGAATGCGGCAATCCAAAGATCTACGTCAGCAGAGACAGCGGAAAAGACTACAGCATGTGTATCTGGCCAGATTGTCCGACAAAAGACGACTGGTAAAAAGCTTTATTTATCATTTAAACGAATTAGATCATGGTAGACGATTTACCTGACAGTGTGACGAATCTCGTATTCGCCGTTCTCGGCGGTGCACTGATCTACGGAGTACACGAAGCCTATCACATGGTAGCAGATGGACTAGCTACCGCAGTAGTAATAGACAATGTAGGTTCTGTAGCTCTAGGACTTCTAGCTGTAGGAGGCTACTACGCAATCACAGAGGCTAACGAAGTAGAATTCGAAAAAGTTCTAGCCGGAGCAGCCTTCGTAGTCACAGCAGGAACCCACACAGCACATCACTTCCTCCAGCCTGAATTCATCGGGATGGGAGAGCTGATGGCAGTAGTAGGCTTCGGCGGCGCACTGATCCTGGCATACGCGCCAGAACTCGAGTAGAATAATTACTCAATCAATTTTCTCCTTCTTTTTTTATTCTCTATCAGACATGAATTCGATCACTTTATCAGTCCTCCTCTGAGCACCATCCATATCAAACTGCTCTCCTAACTCTTCAAAACGCTCGGCAAAGGCCTCTTCATCCGTCACTACCTCACTCAAGTCTTCAGCTGACTCCTTGAAGGCTTCACGTATATCATCGTTCTGTGGATTCTCACTCTGTATGCTTCCGTAAAGGCCTGGCTTCTGATTCAGCATTCTGGCGGTAAGATCAGTGATCAACCTGTAAACGGGAGATGAGAACTCCTGCATATCTTCTCCCTTGAAATCCGATTTACGGATGACGTCAGCCACAACCAGTTCCGAGAAATGCATAAGGCCCTGTACAAAGCTCATCGCCTTATCGTGTTCCTCCGGATCTGTGAAGTGTAGATCAGCTCCATTCTGCTTCCAGAACTCCTCCATGACCGTCCATTTCTTGCCTTTTATAGGACACATAACTACTTTCTGGCCGTTGATACTGTTGCTGGGTGCGTACATTGGATGCATGCCGAGCACTTCGTCCGAGTACTTCTTCATGGCCTCCACAGGCCTCTGCTTCACACTTGTCACATCACAGAAAAGTGTATCTTCCGGAATGTGTGGGCCTATACTTTCTATCACGTCTACAGTTACTGAGATCGGGACAGATACTATCACGATGTCAGCATCTTGAACTATCTCCTCAGAGTCACCGTAATCCCATTCATAGTTTTCGGCTACTTCTTTTGCTTTCTCTAAGCTGCTTCCTGATATCACTATCTCGTTGTTTTCCTCCATGTGTTCTCCAAGGTGCTGTCCGAATTTTCCTGTGCCTCCGATTATAGCGATTCTCTGATCAATCATTACAGTAAAGACGTGTGGAGGAGAGGCCTAAATAATTTTTTACGTGAAGAGGAAAGATCTTAGTTATGGATGATGAACTAGAATCGAGGATAGATGAGCTCCAGATATGGAGTGTGCGAAATGAAAAACTTGTGACAAGAGTGGAGTTCGATGGATACCGGGATGCTGCCTTCTTCGCCAACACAGTTTTTTCACTGGCAGAGGCTGAATTCCATCACCCTGAAGTAAAAGTCGAGTACGGAGCTGTAGAGATCGATCTCTGGAGCCACGACACTGAAAGCATAACTGAAAGAGACATCGAGCTGGCAGAAAAGATAGAGGAGAAAGTGGGAGAGATAAACTGGGATTAGGCCTTATCCAGCAAATCAAAGGCCTTTTCAATCTCTTCTTTCGTTGTGGAGCCGAAGCATATTCTAACGCTGGTGTCGCTTTCAGGCCCCATGGGCTCTCCCGGCACCATTGCAACTCCTTCATCAATCATATTCATGCAGAAATCCCATGAATCTTTCCCGACATCCGGGAATGCGTATATTGCTCCTTCAGGAGCCACAAAATCCCATCCAATATCCTCCATTCTTTCGACAAGAAGGTCCCTCCTCTCATGATAGGCCTCTCTCATCTCCTCTACATGACTGTCATCTTGCAGGGCCTCTATCGCTGCGTACTGTGAGATACGTGGAGGACAGGCAGTTGATGCTCTTGACACTTTGGCGTACTCCTCGATATTTTCAGGCCTATCGACTATCCAGCCTACTCTCCAGCCAGTCATCGCATGATTCTTGGATACCGAGCCGATAATAGCAGCATCCTCCACAAAAGAGGCAGGAGAGTAATGTTCCTTTCCATATACCAGTCTGTGATATACTTCATCTGATATCAGGAAAGTTTCGTTATCTTCCGCCACTTCAGCTATTTCACGGGCCTGATCCTCCGTCAGTACATAGCCTGTCGGATTGCCTGGCGTATTAACCACTACAAGATTGGCTTCAGCGATCTCCTGGCGGGCCTCACTTCTTAATTCTCTGTCGCTGTTCCAGTAATTTACCTGGCTCCATTCGTTACCGTTGACTTCTGAGATCATCTTGTAAGGACCCCAGCAGGGATCATTGAATACTGCTTTATCTTCTTCTCCGAGTCTTGCTGCAAATACTGCGAAAAGTGCACCCATTCCACCTGTAGTAATCATAACTTCTTCGCTGGAGACCGAGAGGCCTTTTTTCTCTGATTCTTCGGCTGCAACTTCTTCTCTGAGACCTTCAAGGCCTAACATTGGACTGTATCCCTGCTTGTTTTCTAGGCCTTTTCTCGCTGCTTCTTTGACGTGTTTCGGTGTATCGAATGATGGCTGTCCGATATCGAATCTTACTACATCCTCTTTCTGTGAGGCTTTTTCCGATATTTTTCTGATAGATAGATCGATGTCCTCAATTCGTTTTCTCATCTGTACTTTTCACTCCGGTCTCTCAGCTTTTCTGTATTCTCCAAGCTGCTGTACTCCTCCATAGGTTTCCAGTGCTGTAATAGCTTTCTGAAGTTTTTCTCCTGAGGCCTCTGCCTCAACAAAGAAGTAGTACTCCCCCAGCTTTTCCTTGGTAGGCCTCGACTGGATATGAGTAAGGTTTATCTCATGGCCGGCAAAGCATGAGAGCATCGCGTGGAGGAGTCCAGGCCTATCTTCTCCCGGTTCCAGTATCAGCGAGGATTTCTCTCGTGCCTCTGGCTCTCCATTCAGGATGAGGAATCTTGTGACGTTCACGTTTCTGTCCTGAACAGATTTCTCCAGTATATTTTTCTCGTTGATTTCAGCTGCTATTTCGGATGCGAGTGCGGCTTCTCCTTGTTCAAGTTGTTCTACTGCGGCTGCTGTAGATCCTGTTTCCTCAGTCTCCCAGCCGTGCTCTTCTATTATGTTCTGGCACTGTGCAAGGGCCTGTGGATGCGATCTGACTTTTTCTACGTCTTCGATTGTTTCTTCTTTTGATATGAGTGCGTGCTGGATAGGAAGGACTACTTCTCCTGTTACAGTTACATCTTTCTCTCTGAGAAGATCTATTGTATCTGTTACTCCGCCTCCAAGAGAGTTCTCGATCGGTACAAGCTTTGCATCTACTTCTGATTCAAATACTTCTCTGATAGTTGAGCAGAACACCGGTTCCAGATCTTCAAAGTATTTTTCTGCCGCCTGATGAGTATAGGTACCTGAAGGGCCGAGAAGTGCTACTTTCACTTTTCATCGTCCTCCAGGAACTCTTTCTGTACGTCAACCGCTGTTTCTATCAGCACATCTGCAAGTTCACGTCCTCTTTCAGGAGGCATCTTCTTGTCTTCAAAAAGTTGCTCGAACTGCTGGCGGACTTTCTCCTCACGCTCCTCATCCCGGATATCCATGTCCTCTCTGTCTTTGAAATCCATTATCTTCAGGACTTCATCCATCCTGTCCCTGACGTTCCCGGCAATCCTCTTATTCACTCTGTCAATCTCTCTACGCGATTCCTCGATAGTCATAACAATAAAGATAGAGTAAGAAGTCTTTAGAAATTTTGCGGAGTATTAGAAAAGGCCTCCTGCAGAATCTTTCACAAGACCTTCATCAGTGATCTTGAAACGGACTTCCTTTCCTTCTGGAAGTGATCGATGCTTCGCTATACGGGCCTTTCTCACATCCTTGTCTGTCTGTGAAAGCTTCACAAGACATTTGCTCCAGTATTTCGGCACATCTCTCCCGACAAGCTCGATATCATCCTCATCGAAACTGGTGTACACCTGATTAGTTATCATTACAGGCAAGTTGTAGTTTCGTGCAAGGCCTGAAAGCGTTGATAGCTGCTGTGAGAGCTCCTGATTGACTTCCTGTGCGTTATCGCCGTTCACCTTTAATCTGTAAAGTGAAACAAGAGAGTCAACTACTACAAGATCTATTCCTTTATCTTCAACAAGGTTTTCGAGGCCTTCAATTGTCTCGTCCTGTTGATCGAAGTCAGTTACGTCTTTCAGGAAGATATTGTCCAGTGCGTCTTCGGATGCGATCTGTATGAATCTTTCTGGCGAGAAAGAGGCCTCTGAGTCGATGTAGGCTACTTTTCCGCCGTTTTCTGCTACTTCTGCTGCTACCTGTATGCATACGTTGGTTTTTCCGGAGCCTGATTCCCCGTAGAAGTTGGAGATTACTCCTTTCTCTACTCCTCCGTTAAGCAAGGTGTCAAGAGGTTCGCAGCCTGTAGATACTCTTTCTACTTCCACAGTTCATTGAGGCGTTACAACTCTTTTATCAATAAGCAAAAAAGTCACGAAGTTATTTAGACGGCCGGTTCCAAAGAATTGTGTATGCGGAGAAGAGATGTTTTCTACGTGGCATTTTTCACGGCCATCGCGGCTGTAGGATTCATTAATGTAGCCACCGGAGGCCTTATGAATCATCTTGCAGTTGAATACTCTCCATACCATTCTCATGGTGAAGCTGAGATAGATAGTAATGAGATAATTATTTCGGGAGACGGCTCAGCGGATTTCACAGTTGAGAACATGGAAAGATTCACTTACTCTATGGGCCTGGATTCCGAGAACATTAGCGAGATGTCTCCTGTCCCGAACTTTGACTTCGATCCTTCTCCGAGAACCGGATACGATAGTCTTCCTCCCACGTATAGGTGGAACTTTCAAACTCCTGCAGTAGAGGCCTCTGTATCCTTCGATACCAGTGATGTGGAGCCAGGAACTTACAATTATACTTTGAAGGCCTCAGGCGGAAGTCATACAGCTGAAGAAGATCTGACTCTTGTAGTGGAGTAATAAGTTTCTGATGATCTCCAGACAGTTTTTTGTTTACGTGAATAAAAAAGGATTTAAGTCTTAGTTCTCTATTTGAAATATATTATGTCGGAAAAAGAAGCAGCTCTCATAACGTACAATACGGAGAGGAAGAACTTTGATTCCGTGTACGAGCGGAACAAGTTTTATAGAGGGCTTTTTGGATACAAGCAAACTGTGAGGAAAAACGGTAAAGAGTACCGTTACGAGAAAGATGGATTGATGGATGAGATTCCTCACATGAGGATTGATGACAGTGTTTTCATAACCTCTCCCGAGTACGTTGAGAAAGTTGAGAGCTACTTCGATGAATGGGGAGAAAAAGTCTCCAAGCACGTCTTCACAGTCCTACTTGAGGACTCAAGCATAATAGACAAGATCAAAGGTGATGAACAATGACAGATGACAACACAGTCAAGCTGCGAGTAGGAGAAGTACCTCCGAACGCACAGCAGGACATCGGAAAAGGAATAGTAAGAATCGACAGCAAAATCATGGAGGAAATAAACGTCAGAGAAGGAGAGGCCGTCGTAATAGAAGGCGAAAGAGAAACAGCAGGAAGAGTAGCACGAAGCTACCCCGCCGACAAAGGCCTCGGAATCGCAAGAATGGACGGCTACATGCGTAAAAACGCAGGCACCAGCTTGGGAGAAAACGTATCAGTCCGTAAAGCAGACCTGAAAGAAGCAGAGGAAATCACACTTGCACCAGCAGAAAAAGGCGTAATGATGCAGGTCTCCAACCCCAACATCTTCAAGAAAGGCCTCGCCAACAGAGCAGTGATGCAGGGAGACATCGTCGTACCAGGAAACGACAGAGACAGGCCTCAGGGAATGTTCGACGACATGCCTTTCGACTTCGATATGGACAAGTTCGCATTCAGCTTCGGCGGCGACACAAAATTGATGATTGTAAAGACAAAGCCGAAAGGAGCCGTACAGATTACAAGAGACACAGAGATCAAGGTCAAGAAACAGGCAGTCGAGGAACCAGAACAGAAACGCGTCAAAGTACCTGACGTGACATACGAAGACATCGGAGGCCTCGATGAGGAAGTACAGAAAGTAAGAGAGATGATCGAGCTTCCACTGAAGCATCCTGAAGTTTTCCAGCAACTGGGAATCGATGCGCCATCAGGAGTACTACTTCAAGGCCCACCGGGAACAGGAAAGACACTGCTCGCCAAAGCAGTAGCCAACGAATCCAACGCCACATTCCTATCGATCGACGGCCCAGAAATCATGTCCAAGTACTACGGAGAATCCGAGAAACAGTTGAGGGAGAAGTTCGAGGAGGCCCGTGATGGTGCACCAGCCATCATTTTCATCGACGAAATAGATGCGATCGCTCCAAAAAGAGACGATACAGGAGGAGAAGTCGAGAGAAGGGTTGTAGCACAGCTCCTCAGCGAAATGGATGGGCTTGAGGCACGTGAAAACGTGATTGTTATTGCAGCAACTAACCGGGCTAACTCCATAGATCCTGCCCTGAGAAGAGGAGGAAGATTCGACAGAGAAATAGAGATCGGAGTACCAAACAGAGATGGCAGAAAAGAAGTATTACAGATCCACACGAGAAATATGCCTCTGGCAGATGACGTAGATCTAGACGAGCTGGCAGACAAGACCCACGGATACGTCGGTGCAGATCTGGAGACACTGTGTAAAGAAGCCGCAATGTACGTGTTGAGAGAAGTACTGCCAGAGATTGATCTGGATGAAGAGATACCGAGCGACGTGCTTGAAGATCTTGTAATAGATAGACACGCCATGATAGAAGGCATGCGGACAGTAGAGCCTTCGCAGATGAGAGAAGTCATGGTGGAAGTACCGAAAACCACCTGGGATCAGATAGGAGGCCTTAACGACACCAAAGATAGATTGAAGGAGATGGTGGAGTGGCCTAAAGAACATCCGGAAAGATTCGAGAGAATGGGAATCGAAGTACCGAAAGGAATCCTTCTCTACGGATTACCAGGAACAGGAAAGACACTGCTCGCCAAAGCAGTAGCCAACGAATCCAATTCCAACTTTATCTCAGTAAAAGGTCCTGAACTACTATCCAAGTACGTGGGAGAATCAGAAGAAGCCGTAAGAGAGGTCTTCAAAAAAGCAAGGCAGGTAGCACCGTGCGTACTGTTCATAGACGAAATAGACTCAATAGCACCGCGCCGAGGATCAAGAAGCAGCGATTCAGGTGTAGGAGACAGAGTAGTCAACCAGCTACTGACAGAACTCGATGGAATCGAAAGCTTGGAAGGCGTAACAGTCATCGCAGCCACAAACAGGCCCGACATGATTGATCCAGCTATCATGAGGCCTGGAAGGATTGACAGAAACGTGGAAGTTAAAGTACCTGACCTAGAGGCCCGTAGAAAGATCTTCGAGGTGCATACACACGATATGCCTCTGGCAGATGACGTTGATCTTGATGTGCTTGCTGATAAGACAGATGGATACGTCGGAAGCGATATTGAATCAGTCTGCAGAGAGGCAGGAATGGATGCACTCAGGAACGATATAGACACTGAGGAAGTCACTATGAAGGACTTTGATACGGCGATTGATGACGTGAAGCCTACAGCGACAGAGGAAAACCTGAAGCGTTACAGATCCATGATGAAACGCATGGACGACATTGAGAAGACTGAAGACACTCCCGACTACTTCGGATAGAGGCCTCCACACCTCTCTATCCCTTTATTTTATTAACATTTCAGCACTAGTCTTACTGTATAATGGCTGACTCTGAAAAGCATATTTGTGATGAATGTGGAGAAGAATTTGACTCAGAGAGAGGCCTCAATATTCACAAAGGCCACAAGCACAAAGGAGAATCAGATGAAGACGAAAAGGCCTCCAAAGAAGTAGAAGAAAAGCCAGATTCAGGAACTGAGGAAGCCTTGGAGGATACAGAGGAAGACATAGATGATTCTGAAAGTGTCACTGAGGCCTCTGAGCCAAATAACGTATCTTTCTCTCTTAGAACAGTCGCTATAATTGTATTCATAATGGCGCTTTCAGCCGGATTCGTTGTTGGTTTTGCAGGCTTAGCGTTCGCAGATTTCGAGTTAGGTGGAGAAGAAAGCGAAGAAACTGAAGGCGAGTTTACTTCAGTAGAGTTAGGCGATATTCAAGTTGAAGGCCCAAGTCTAGGTAATTCAGACGCAGACATGAAGGTTATGAAGTACACCGATTTTAGCTGTCCTTTCTGTGCTGAATGGGATGGTGTAGACGCCTCTCCACAGCTACAAATACATGAAGAAGATATTTTCGAAAGCATGCAGGAAGAATACATTGATACAGGCGAAGTTGAGTTCATAATGAAAGATCATCCTGTCCTAGACAGACATCCTAACTCCGTACGCGCCCATGCGGCTGCAAACTGCGTTTATGATCAAGATGAATCCGGTTACTGGGATTTCGTTGAGTCTCTCTACAGCACTCAAGACACTTGGACAGCTGATGGAGATAATAGAACCGCACCTCATTTCGAACAACTAGCTGAAGATCAAGGCGTAGATACAGACTCATTCATAAAATGCTATCTTTCAACAGAAGGCACTGAACTCGCAGAAACACGTACCAACGTGTTGAATAGTATCGGAGAAATCGGGACTCCATCATTCATTGTAGGAAATGAAGACGATGGATTCGTGCTGATTACAGGAGCTCAGCCGCTCGAAGAATTCGAAAAAGCCTTTGAACAGGTAAGAAGCTGAACTCAAGGCCTTGTAGTAACTTTCTTCCCATCCTCAGTTAGTATAACTGTATGCTCTGCCTGTACAACAGTGCCTGAGTTTACTTCATTCAGAACTGGATATGAGTGAACTATATCAGCCTGAACAAGTTTTTTCATAGCCATTCTTTCTCTGGCGCCGTAGTCATCCAGCCATCGAGTAGTGAACGGGAGGCCATTGAATTCCTTTATCTGTTTCAATAGTTTTCGCTCTGTTCTCCCTCTAACGTTTCTATCGTTCTCCATCTTGTAGATATTGCCGTCAGCACCGTTCTTTATTTTGCCAGAACCATCTGTAAGGAAAGGCTCGATAGCAAAAGCATCACCCTCCTCCAGAACGTGATCCGAATTATTCGGAATATTAGGGATTGAAACTCCTGCGTGCTGCTCGTACTTGCCAAGATAATGACCTGTAAGATTCCTTACAACCTGATACTCATCGGAGACCTGCCTGTTAATGAAACTCCCTACCTCTCCTACAGTCTTACCTGGTTCTATGAATTCAAGCGCTGCTTCAAGCACCGATTCAACTTCATCTACCATTTCCTGCTTCCTCCCTGAGGGATTGATAGTCAAGGCAGTATCAGCGATATAACCTTCGGAGTGAGCACCTATATCGATCTTGACAACGTTATCTTCCTTTAAAACCTGCTTTTCCTTGACACCTGGCGTATAATGTGCCGCAGCATCATTGATTGATATATTCACAGGGAAAGCTGGCTCAAGGCCTTCACTTCTTATCAGGGCTTCAATTTCTTCTGCTATTACTTTTAGATTGGTGTCTGGCTCGGATACTTCGCGGGCCTTTTTCCGGGCTTTCTGGATTACTTCTCCTGCCCTGATATAGTGTTCCTTGACTTCTTGATCCATAGAGATAATAAGAGGAAGAAAAAGTGAAAAAGCTATTTCCTGTTGACTCCTGTCTCCTCTGCGGCCTCTCTAACTCTATCAGCAATCTCCCTCGCAAGCTCTCTATCCAGAGTACCCGGAACAATCTGATCTTTCTCCGGCTCTATGAAGTCTCTGATCGCTTCTGAAGCAGCTATCTTCATCTCTTCATTGATTTCAGAGGCCTTAACATCCAGTGCTCCACGGAATATTCCTGGGAACGCAAGAGAATTGTTCACCTGATTATCGAAGTCGCTTCTGCCTGTGGCAGTGATGAATGCTCCTGCTTCCTTTGCTTCATCAGGAAGGATTTCCGGCTCCGGATTCGCCAGCGCAAAAACAATAGAGTCTTCCGCCATCAACTCAACCATATCACCAGAAACAATACCTGGCGCTGAAAGGCCTATGAAAACGTCTGCGTCTTGCATAGCATCCTCAAGGCCTCCTGACTCCTGAGCAGCTGCTGTACGTTTCGCGAGATCGGCCTTGTATTCGTTGCTGTCATCTGTTCTCAAGACGCCAGATGAATCCAGAGGCACGATTTCCTCTGCTCCCATGTCAAGCAGGAAGTTGGCTACTGCCATCCCGGAAGCTCCTGCGCCAGATATTACAATCCTTGCATCTTCAAGATCTTTTTCTGCCAGCTCCAGTGCGTTCTGGAGAGCAGCGCCTACAACAATCGCTGTCCCGTGTTGATCATCATGGAAAACAGGGATATCTAGAGACTTCTTCAAAGTCTCCTCTACTCTGAAGCATCTCGGGGCCTTGATATCCTCAAGATTGACTGCTCCGAAGGTCGGCGCCAGTGCCTCCACTTGTTCAACTATATCTCCTGCTGTCTGGGAGTCAAGGCATACGGGGAAGCCGTCAACTCCTCCGAACTTCTTCATCAGATTTGCTTTCCCTTCCATGACAGGCATCGAGGCCTCTGCCCCAATATCTCCGAGTCCAAGTACTGCACTGCCGTCACTGACAACTGCAACAAGATTTCCTCTGGAAGTATAATCATACGATTTATCTTTATCTTCCGCTATTTCTTTACATGGCTCAGCTACTCCAGGCGTATACACAAGACCCAGATCTTCTGCATCCTCTATCTTTACGGAGGCCTCTACACTGATTTTGCCAGGGTTCCTGCTATGAAGTTCAAGTGCGTCATCTTCTCTAGTCATATAAATAGAAATTGTCAGGAACTAATCTAAAACTAACTCAAGAACTTGATTATAGGTCTGACTGATCTTCCAGCAGATTCTCCCAGTCTACGTTTTCTACGTCTATTCCGCGTCCTTTTCCGTGTTCCAGTGCGTACTCTGCGAAAGCTGTCAATTTTTGATTGCTTTTATCTCGATCTTCATATGTGCTTGGAAGTCTTGGAGTACCTGTAGCCTGATAGAGAGTTGATTCTAGGCCTCTTTTCCGGAAACCGATATCTTCGTCAACCTCTGCAGCAACTTTCCTGTTCTCGGAGCTGAGCCTGATATGCACTCCCTCCCTGTAGTTCACGAATAGTTCTACAAGATAGGCCTCGTCATTCTCTATCATACTGGAGAAACCGTCATCAGGATCAGGCCTCCCATCTCCATCAACATAATATCCAAAATCAGTCCATCCCTGATTCGGCCTTATACTGCTGCTTACAAACAATCCCTTCACAAAACAAATAATCGAAGACAAGAAACTAAATAATTTACCTGAAAGAACGTATAGAAAATCAGTTACGAATCCTCTAATTCAATATCTACATCTACTACATAGGCATTCTCTTCTTTGAGTATAAGCGGATTCATGTCTACTGCCTTTATCTCCGGATTATCAAGTGCGAGTTGTCCGAGTGCAGTCAAGGCCTCTTTAACAGGTTCAAGCGAGTGTCTCTCTCCTCTTACTCCTTTGAAAAGCTCTGTCGACTGGAGTTCATCTATCATTTGCTCGGCCTCCTGTTCGCTGAGCGGTGCGATGCCGAAGCTGATATCATGAAGTGCTTCAACGTATATACCTCCGAGGCCTACCATGATTACAGGGCCGAACTGCGGATCCCTTTTTATCCCTACTGCGACTTCAAGTCCATCGATCTGTTCCTGTACCTGGACGGCCTCCAGTTCCTCAATCTCTGTATAGGCCTTCTGCATCAGTTCAGTAAATCCATTCTGAACGCCTTTGCGACTGCTGATATCTGTGATTACTCCTCCTTCATCAGTTTTATGCTTTATCTGCCGGGAATCCGCCTTCAAAGTAACAGGATATCCTATACGTGACGCTGCATCCACCGCCTCCTGAGGCGACTCTACTGTCTCTGTCATCGCCAGATCAAAGCCGTAAAGCTCCAGCAGATCATCTGAACTACCTGAAGCCTCCTGTTCCTTGAAAGCCTCCTTTCTCTCCCCTTCATCCACTTCATGATCTCTGAAGCTTCTCTCCCGCTCCAGGTGCTGTCTGTAATAATTCATCTCTTTGATGCTTTTGGCAGCCTGCCTTGGATCCTCATAAACCGGGACATGCGCCCTTTCAAGTATTTCTCTCCCCTCAGAGACCCTTTCCTCACCCATAAAGCATGCAAAAACAGGTTTCTCTGCAGATGACTCGAAAGACTTGATCGCTCGAGCCGTCTTCTCCACACCCGTATTCGCCTGAGGCGTCAGCAACACAACAATACAATCAACTTCATTGTCCTGATGAACAGCCTCTAAAGCACTTTTGTATCTTTGATGGCCTGCATCACCCACTATATCTACAGGATTACCTTTAGAGGCCTCCTCAGGAAGCCTCTCGTCAAGCTTTTTTATTGTAGATCCCTCTAGTTCAGCAAGTTCAAGGCCTTTCTCGTTTATCTCATCTGCTGCTATCACTCCCGGGCCTCCAGCGTTCGTTACGACAGCTACTTTCCCTCCACCCGGAAGATTTTGATAGGAAAACGCTTTCGCCAAGTCAAGCAATTCTCTGTTGGATTCGGCTTCTATTATACCTGATTTTCTGAACGCTGCTCTGTATGCGTCTATACTTCCGGCTATGCTTCCTGTATGGCTGGAAGCAGCTTCTCCTCCTTCCTCTGTACGACCCGATTTTACTGTGATTATCGGTTTCTCCTGTGAAGTCTTCGAGGCCTGTTTGATGAATTCTCTGCCGTCCCTGAGGCCTTCGATATACGAAAGTATCAGCTCTGTATCATCGTTTCGCCATGTCTGAAGCATATCTGTCTCGTCTATCATCATTTCATTGCCTAGGGAGACGAAGTGATGGAAGCCGAGGTGCTCTGGTGCGGAGTAGTCCAGCATCGCTGTGCAGAAGGCCCCTGACTGACTCATGAAAGAGATCTTTCCTTTTTCAGGAGTTGTTGCTGCAAAGCTTGCGTTCAAACCGTTCTCTGTATTTATCAATCCCAGAGCGTTTGGCCCAAGTATCTTTACGTCGTTTTCTTCTGCTACATACTCTAGTTCAGATGCGAGAGCCTTGTTACCTGTCTCCGAGAACCCGGCCGAAATCACAACAGCCGTATCAACCCCTTTCTCCCCACAGTCACGTATAATCTCTGGTACTGTTCTCGCAGGGACTGTGATGACTGCCAGATCTGTTCCTTCCTGTAACTCGCTGTAGGCCTCTACGCCTTCAACTTCTTCTGCTTCAGGATTAACAGGATATACTTCTCCCTCAAAGCTATGGAGTATGTTGTCGAATACTTCATGGCCTGTCTTCCCTTCATAGCGTGAAGCCCCTACAACAGCCACTTTTTCAGGATAAAACAGATTCTGAAGACTCATAACCAAGATTTATTCAGGCCTGTTATTTAGATTGATGGATTTACCGAGTGGTCGCAAACGATTTTTTATATACAGGCAAAGGCCTTTTCTCAAATAATGGCGCGCAAAAAAGTTTATTCTGGCTCGATTGAGAGAATAGAGGTAATGGGGACAGATGATGATGAAGACTTTCCCTGGATTGAGGAAGATGAGTACAGAGAGCTTTACAGGAAAATGATGATTGCAAGAAAATTCGATGAGAAGGCCTTCAAGCTTCAGAGACGTGGAGAGATATCTACTTACGCGCCGCATAAAGGACAGGAGGCCTGTCAGATTGGATCAGTATTCGCTTTAGAGGAGGATGACTGGATGGTGCCGAGCTTCAGGGAGACAGCGGCCTTCATCCAGAGAGGCGCACCGTTGGAGAAGATTTTCCAGAGATGGATGGGAGATGCCAATGGACAGAAAGGCCTTGCAGAATTGAATACTCTGCCTGTAGCTATTCCTGTAGGAACTCAGAATCTGCATACTTCCGGTATCGGCATGGCGATGAGCTTTGAACAGGATGAGAATGCTGTACTGGGATTTACGGGAGATGGCTCAACCAGTGAAGGGGATTTCCATGAGGCCTTGAACTTTGCAGGAGTATATGATTCGCACTCCGTTTTCTTCGTGCAGAACAACAAGTTTGCGATTTCGATGCCTGTGGATCGACAGACTAATTCGCAGACTCTTGCACAGAAAGCACTGGCGTACGGAATCGAAGGAATACAGGTTGACGGAAACGATATACTGGCAGTTATCAAGGCCACGAGAGAGGCACTGGAGAAAGCAAGAAACGGCGAACCGGTGCTGATAGAGGCCCTGACTTACCGGCTTGAAGATCACACCACTTCAGACGATTCAACGCGTTACAGAGATGAAGAGGAAGTTGAGGAATGGAAAGAGCATGATCCTCTGAAACGTTTCAGAGAATACCTGAAAGAACACGGGATGTGGGATGAAGAACTGGAGGCCTTTGAATCAAAGGCTGAAGATAAGATAGATGAGGCAGCAGATAAGGCCTTGGAAATGGATGATCCAAGTTTCGATGAATTATTCGACTACGTTTACGGGGAGATGCCTGAAATGATGGAGAGGGAAAAGAAACAGCTCAGAGGTGAACTGGAATGACAGATGACGAAATGAATATTGTGGAAGCTGTGAATGAGGCCTTGCGAGATGAAATGAAGAGTGATGAAAAAGTGATTACTTATGGTGAAGACGTTGGAGAGGACGGCGGTGTCTTCAGAGCCACGAAAGGCCTTCAAGAAGAGTTCGGAGATAAAAGATGTTTTTCAAGTCCTCTTGCCGAGTCAGGTATCGCAGGGACGGCTATAGGCATGAGTCTGTATGGTTTCAGGCCTGTAGTGGAGATGCAGTTCTCAGGTTTCTCGTATCTAGCATTCCATCAGATCAAGGAGCATGCTTCACGTATGCGGATTAGAAGTCGCGGAGACTACAACGTCCCGTTAACTGTTAGAGCACCTTATGGCGGAGGCATCTCGGCGCTGGAACATCATCAGGAGTCGCCGGAGACTCTTTTCTCTCACGCACAGGGACTTCACGTGGTAATCCCAAGCACACCACAGGACGCCTACTCCCTGCTGAGAAAATCCATACAGCTGGACGACCCTGTAGTATTCCTCGAGCCGAAAAAGACGTACAGGGCGTTCAGAGAAGAAGTGGATAGAGATAGAGAAGTTGAACTGCGGGAGGCTAGAACCGTGAGAGATGGAGAAGACGTAACATTGATCGCCTGGGGAGCTATGATCCCTGT
This sequence comes from Candidatus Nanohalarchaeota archaeon, assembly GCA_022729355.1. Classification (GTDB taxonomy): domain Archaea; phylum Nanohalarchaeota; class Nanosalinia; order Nanosalinales; family Nanosalinaceae; genus Nanosalina. The sequence continues at coordinate 28,562 of JALDAN010000004.1, forward strand.
AGCAGAGGAAGCAGCAGATGAAGTAAATGCAGATGTGGAGATTATTGATCCAAGAACAATTCATCCAATGGACTACGATGCAATTATAGAGTCTGTCAAGAAGACCGGTAGAGCTATGATACTTCATGAAGCACCGAAATCAGGTGGCTGGGGGGCAGAAATAGCCTCAAGAATACAGGAAGAAACAATACTTCACATGGAGGCCTCCGTGGAAAGAGTAGCAGCTCCTGACGTACCTTACCCGCTTTACACACTTGAAGACTTCTACATGCCGAACAAAAAAAGAGCTGTAAAAGGCCTCAAAAGAGTTCTGGAGTTTTAAGGTGAATCAATTTGGAGTTCGAATTCCCTGACACCGGTGAAGGAGTAACAGAAGGCAAGTTCCTGGAATGGGAAGTCAGTGAAGGCGAAAAAGTAGAAGAAGATCAGATAGTCGGGGAAGCAGAAACAGACAAAGCAGTAGTGGAGATACCGGCACCAAGTGATGGATCAGTAAAAGAACTCAAGGCCTCACCCGGAGACAAAGTCTCCGTAGGCGACGTAATAATGATACTGGACACCGAAAAGACAGATACAAGCGAAGAACAGGATGAGGCCTCAACGGACGAAGAAGAAAGAACTGAGGACATTGTGGAAAAATCTGATTACAGCCGCAGTTCTTCTGAAAATGTGCTTGCATTGCCGAAGGTACGTAAACTGGCCGAGGAGAAAGGAGTAAGCCTGGAGGAAATCAAGACCGGGGAAAGAATAACAGAAGAAGACGTGCTAGAGGCTTATGGAGAATCCCACGAAGACCAGAAAGGAACTGACAGAAGTTCCGGTAACGTTGATAATGTTCAGGCCTCTCCTTCAGTAAGGAGGCTAGCCAGAGAGAAAGGAGTCGATCTAAGCAGAGTAGAGGGAAGCGGTAGAGGAGGCAGAATCACTCGTGCAGACTTAGAAGATGTAGATGAAGGAGAAGATTCCTCTCGGGAAGTCAGCGGCGATACAATTCGTAGGCCTCTTTCAGGTCTGGAGAAGCAGGTTGCTGAGAGGATGGAAGAGTCAAAGTTTACTGCTCCTCACGTCACTCATGTAGAGAAAATCGATGTCACGCAGATAGATGAAATACGTGATTCTCAGAAAGATGATGTAGATGCACATCTGACTTATCTGCCTTTCATAATGAAAGCAGCTGTAGAAGGCTTGAAGGAGTATCCGGAGCTGAACGCAGAGCTTGACAGTGAAAATGATGAAGTAGTTCTGAAGGATTACTACTGCTTTAACATAGCAGTAGATACTGATAGAGGCCTGCTAGTGCCTAAGATAAAGAACGTGGACAGTAAAAGTATCTCGGATCTGGCAGGAGAGATAGAGGAAGTCGCGGAGAAGGCTCGAGAAGATGAACTTGGTCCGGATGAAATGAGTACTGGAAGCTTTACAGTTACTAATATCGGGGCGATCGGTGGAGAGTCCTTCACACCTATAATTAATTATCCTCAAACCGCTATACTGGGGATAGGACGTATATCTGAGACTGCTGAAGTAGTTGAAGACGAAGTAGTGCCTCGGATGACTGTAAAGCTTTCATTGAGTTATGATCACCGTGTAATCGACGGGGCTACTGCTGCAAAGTTCATAAACATTGTTAAGGAAAATCTTGAGGAACCTGGAAAGATGCTTGTAAACCTGTAGAGGAGAAAATCATGGTGGTTGGCGATATTGAGAGATCTACAGATCTTGTAGTGATCGGGGCAGGACCCGGAGGATACACAGCCGCTATAAGAGCCGCACAGAAAGGTCTCGAAGTAATACTTGTAGATAAAGAAGAATTAGGAGGAACATGCCTGAACAGGGGATGTATCCCTGCCAAGGCCTTGATTCATGCCTCGAAGTTCCATCGCGATATACATGACTGGAACAGCATCGGAATCAAGGCAGAGTGCGAGGAGATTGATTTCCAGGAGATCATGGAGTGGAAGAAAGATGTAATACAGGAACTTAATAGAGGCCTCACACATAAACTGGGACGAGAAGGCGTCGAGGTAATGAAGGGAGAGGCCCGTTTCATCGATGAAGATACTGTGAGAGTTAGCGAGGAACATAATGCAGAAAACGTGAAATTCGATAAAGCCGTGATAGCTACAGGAAGCAGGCCTGTAGAGATCCCAGGACTTGAATTCGAAATTGAAGGTGTGATCACGTCCAGAGAGCTTCTAAAACTTGATGAAGTGCCGGAGGAACTTGTTGTGGTTGGTGGAGGATATATAGGGATGGAGGCCGCCACAAAGTTCGCCAAGTTCGGCTCCACAGTCAAGATAGTAGAAGCAGAAGACAATATACTCCCCTACTTCGACGAGGAGATAGTAAGTGAACTACGGGAGACTAATGACGACTATGGCGATGAAATTTATACTTCTACAGAGGCCTCAGGAGTAGAGAAACGTGGAGATAAGATAGTGCTTGAGGCAGAGAAAGATGGAGAAAGACTGGAACTTGAAGGAGATCATGTTCTGGTGGCTGCAGGACGTACGGCGAGGCCTGCACTGGAGAGCCTTAGCTTGGAAAATATCGGAGTTGAGATAAATACTGAAGGATGTCTTGACGTTGATGAAAAGATGCAGACTTCGAATAAAGATGTTTTCGCGATCGGTGACTGTGTTGGGCAGCCAATGCTAGCGCACAAGGCCTACAGAGAGGGACGTGTGGCGGCAGAAGTTGCTGCTGGAGAGCCTGCTGCATTTGATAACCAGTATATTCCAAAAGCTATGTATACTGATCCTGAAGTGGCTGTTGTAGGCCTGAAGCCGGATGAGGCCCGTGAAAAGTTCGATGAAGTTTTGGTAGGAGAGTTTCCATTCCGCGCTTCCGGTCGCTCACTGACAACAAATCAGGAAGCTGGTTTTGTACGTGTAGTTGCTTCAGGAGATGAAAAACTGCAGGGCGTACAGATAGTAGGCTCAAGAGCCTCTGATATGATAGCTGAGGCAACACTGGCTCTGGAGATGCAGGCCTATCTTGATGATATAATCAATACTATTCATGCGCATCCTACTTTCCCGGAGGCCTTTGCAGAGGCCTGTGAAGATGCCCGAGATGAGTCAATTCATATCTAGTAGACAGTAGAGTTTTTAATGCTCAGTTCTCATTAAGTGATTATTATGGTCAAGGACGATAAGTACAGCGAAAAAGAGTTCGATTCCGAGGAAGAAATGCATCTTTACTGGGCAGAGAATCTTATGGATGACTTGAACTCTCACGATAAAGATAAGGCCAAAAAAGCATTGAAGAAGAAAGAAGAGGAAGAAGAATCTGAAAGAGAGAGGAAGAAGAATCTTGCCTTCAAAGGCCTCGTAGGAGGTATAGCTATCGTTCTTGGTGCAATACTAATACCGCAAATGCTTGATGCAGCAGATATCGGCGTAGATACGGCCACGAATCAGAGTTTCACTCTGGAGAATCAGCCGTATCTTGGAGATGCCGATGCTGACGTCGATGTTGTATACTTTGTAGATTTTTACTGCCCTGCATGTAAGAGCTTCAATGATGGGGTGAAGCCTCAATTGGAGCAGGAGTACATTGATACAGGCGATATTACCTTTTACATGATGGACTTCCCTCTAAGCTTCCATGATCCACAGGCGACTTCAGCAGCAGTAACAGCACAATGTACATACCTGCAGGATGAAGACCAGTTCTGGGATGTACAAGATGAACTGTTCGAAGTACAGAGAGAAATTGATTACAGTCCTGACAGACTTACACAACTAGTTGAAGACAGCACAGAAGGCCTTGACTACGATGAGATAAGATCCTGCATCGAAGATCAGGATACTAATGATGCAGTGCAGGCAGATCTGCAGGAAGGCCTTGACGCAGGAGTTGAGGGAACACCTACACTGTTCATCAACGGAGAAGAAGCACCTGACTTTGGCTTCGACACCCTTTCAAGCATGATTGACAGCGAGCTTGAAGGCTAAAAAAATTATAGGCCTCTTGGAGGATTTATCCGAATCTTCCGAGGCCGCTCTGTTTTCCTTTTCCTTTTAATTGGCCTTCTGTATATCCGAATACTTTGAGAACTCTTGTAGCGGCAGGCACCACCTGATTATCGATATAGTAATCCGGATCATAGTCTTCAGCGAAACGAACCAGCTCTGCTCTCTCAGAGATGCTTCCTCCACCTCTAGTTATCACGTAGTTGACAGTTGTCTCTGGCTCTATACTTACACCTCTTTTAGAGGCCTTCTTCACGGCTTCCACGTGTGGAGCTGTTGAACCGTACTCTTCAGGTGGCTTAGTCAAAGTAGTATGGATAGTGAGATCTTCTACAGGGACTTCCTGATCTTTCAGGCCTTGAATAGTATCTTTTACTGCTTCAGCTGCCTCTGAAATCCTGTCTTGAAGCACCAGTCTCAGTACTTCTTTCTGTGTGTCTTTTGCTACCTGGCTCCAGTCTCTTCTGACCTGCTCGAAACCTGTGATCTTTAGGCCTCCTTCTCTATCCATTAAAGCGTATTTCTTTTTTGCGCCTTCTCCTGAGGCCTTGGATGTGAAGAATCCTGTTTCGAAGTATCCCTCGAACTCCAGCTCCATGAACTCCGGCAAAAGTTTATTTACTCTGTCAAGGAAATCTTCTTTTCTGTCTTCTACGTCTTCTCCTCTTATGAATACGGAGTCTGTGTCGCCGTATACTACTTCAAATCCCATTTCTTCCGCTACTTCGATGGTGTCTTCGATGTATTTTCTGCCAAGGGCTGTTGTGGCCTGTGCTGATTCCTTCGAGTACCAGCGGGCACCGTCGTATCCCAGATATCCGTAGAAAGAATTAGCAAGGATTTTCTGCGCCTGCTGGCGGCTGTAGATCTGTTCGTACTTCATGGAGTCTTCATCAAGCTCCTTCATCTTGCTCTTTAATTCGTAACGGCTTTCGACAAGCCCTTCTATCAACTCCGGGAAGAATCCCTGTTCATCCTGGCAGAAGTAGAAGTCGAACTCCTCCATCACGAACCTGTCCTCACAGCCATCTAGATCAAGCACCTCGGGAGAAATGTTGTGCGCGACCATCACTGTCGGATACAGGGAACGGAAATCGAAGACCGATACATCTGTGTAGAGGCCTGAATCAGGAGTATACACGAATCCGCCTTCATAAGCACCCTGATTCGATCTTCTTCTCCTCTGATTTCTTGTAGGCCTGTTAGGAGCCATCATTTCTCTGTTGAACGCTTCTCTTAATAGGAAGTTTTCCGTTAGCTGTCCGTAAGTCAGTCGGCAGGCATCGAAAGGTATCAGGCCTGTAATACGTGAAAGCTCCATTATCTGAGGCACGAGTTCTTTAGCAAGACGGAAAGCCAGTTCAGAATCCTTCAAGTTATATTCTGCAAACTCTTCAAGGTTCTCCTGATCCTCCCACCACTGCTGCATCATCTCGAACGATACATCGTTCTTGTTCTCTCCAAGCATTTCCTCAGCTACAGAATCAAGATCCAATGTCTCTGAATCAAGGCCTGGAGCCAATACATGCGTTATAAACGGATACAAATCCAAATGCATCCTGCCTTTGAGGCGTGCGGATGAGAAACGGCCTCTCCTATCAAACTTTACTCTGTCACCGTTTCTCCCCAGTGAAAGAGTCATTCCATGGGCCTGGAAACGTTCCCGGAGCTTCTTGAAATCGAACTCGTCTGTATTATATCCAGTAACTATATCGGTATCTCTATCCTCTATAATCTCTTGGAAGCGTTTCAGTAATTCTTTCTCTCCTTCAAAGGCCTCTACGTAATCTTTATCGACTTCAGCTGTTGAAAGGACTTTTTCAAGGCCTTCTCCATACATTGAAGCCATTACTATCTCTCCGTCTATGACTTCTAAGTCGAAGGCGAGCATGGAGAACTCCGGTTTCTCTTTTTCTGATTCTTTTACTTCTTCAAGTATTATCGTTCTGTCAAGTTCGCCGTCTATCTGTTCTCCTTTTACTTTGACTGTTTCTCCCGGTCTTATGCCTCTGTCTATGAGAAATCGTTTGTAGAAAGGTATGTCGAATTCTCTGCATTCATCAGTATGTTCAAGTTTGCTTACTGCGTATCTCAGCTTGGGAACATTCGCTGGTATCTCTGTCTCTATTTTCAGTACTTCTTTTTCCTCCAGCCCATCTTTTCTAATTTTCTTTTCTATATTTCTTACTTCGAGTTCTTCCCCGTCGTCATCCGTTAACTCTTCTTCCTTTATCTGTTCTCTCAGTGTTCCAGTTTCTTCACGTGGAACTGCATAGAAGTACGGCTGTAAGCTTCTATCCTCAACGATGACGTTTTCTCCTTCTACAGTCTTGGAGAATGCACGTATCTTCACTTCTCCGTCTTCTATGACGTAGTCGGCGTCCATGATAGTTAGATCAAGTTCCACATAGAAATTTTCGGCTGGGAAAGTTAAGTAAATTGAAGACACTGTTTCTGGTCAAAGCTTAAGTTGAATAGATGACAAAGAATACGTTATGAGAACGCTTCTACTAACTGATATACACGGAGATACCGACAAACTTGAACAGATAATCAACCGTGAAGAATTTGATGCAATCCTCTGCGCCGGAGATCTCAGTGATGCAAGAGAATACGATGACTACGAGGGACGACTGGAGGAGGTACTTGATCTCTTCGATAAAAAAGATAAACTTGTCAAAGCTATACCAGGAAACATGGATCCTGAGGAGGCCTGTGTAAAGGCCTTGAGGGAGAGAAGATTCAATCTTCACCGCAAGATAGCTTCTTTTGACGGCTTTGAGGCCGTTGGATACGGAGGAGGCATTACACCCTTTGGAACGCCTTTCGAGCCATCCGGCGAGGAAATAAAGACTGCTGTAGAGACCTTGAGTGAGAGGATGACCTCTGATACCCGTATCGGTGTAATCCATCAGCCTCCTGCGGATTCTGAGCTTGACATAGCTGATGGAGATCACGTTGGAAGTCCGGAAGTCAGAGAGCTTCTGGAGGATTCCGACTTTGACCTGGTTCTGACAGGTCATATACATGAGTCAAGAGGACGGGACGAGTTCAACGGCACTGTTGCTGTAAATCCTGGACCTGTATTAGAGGGTTTTTATGCTGTAGCAGATATTGATGAAGGGATTGCAGTTGAGATGAAAGAACTTTAGCGAACCAGGATTATATCTGGTGCAAGGCCTGAATTACTGCATATATGTAGGAGGCCTTTCACCTCTTTATTCTTTTTGATTTAGAGCCTTACTTTATGACTTGAAGTAATTTTAACGTGTGCTGAACGCCACATATTTTTATATAGGTGTTAAACGTAATTAATAGTTACAAGCCTTTAAGGAGGTGACACTATACAATGGCAGAACTACCACTAGCACCTGTAAAGAGGATTATCAAACAGGCCGGCGCTTCAAGAGTTTCTGAAGACGCAGTTGAAGAGCTTAGAGATGAGCTGGAATCACATGCAGAAGACCGTGCAAGAGAAGCAAAGCAGTACGCAGAGCACGCCGGCAGAAAGACAGTACAGGCAGCTGACGTAAAGACTTCAAGATAAATTCTTGAAGAGGCCTGTACTTTTTCATACTTCCTTTTTTTATTTCTCACCCGCAATCTTTGTTCTACAGTGAGACTCGAGAACAGCTTCATACTTTTCCCCGGTATCGGCCAGAAGACAGAGAAGAAGCTCTGGAAAGACGGCGTGAAACACTGGGATCATCTAGAAGATTCTTCCCGTTACGACAGCATAAAGCAGGATATGGAGAAGGCCCGTAAAAATCTTGAAGTAGGTAACTCCATGTATTTCGGAGAAAGACTGCCGAATAAAAGCCTCTGGAGAGCATACAGCAACTTCAAGGAAGATGTCACGTTCTTCGACATCGAGACAACAGGCCTCTCCCCTGAAAGAAACAAGACTACGACAGTATCCTTCTACAGAAACGGCGAGTCAAAGACTTTGATCCGTGGACAGAATCTGACACGTGAAAGACTTCAGGAAGAAATCTTCGAGTCTTCAATGCTTGTATCATTCAACGGAAAGCGTTTCGACGCTCCTTTCCTTGAGAAAAACTATAATCTTGATATTGAGAAGCCTCATATTGACCTGATGTACCCATGTAAAAGACTTGGCTATACTGGAGGCCTCAAGAAGATAGAGAAGCAGCTTTCGATTCAAAGAGAGCTTGAAGATCTGGACGGTAGGGAAGCGATAAGACTGTGGAAGAAGTACGAGAACAAAGGTGACGAGGAGGCCTTGAGGAAGCTTGTGCGTTACAATCAGTACGATGCCGAGAATCTTCAGGATCTTCTTGAGATAGTTCGTGAGAAGTTGGTGAGCCAGGTGGCTGACAGGCCTGAAGAGTTTCTTCCGAAGACTTAAAAGGGTGGAAAGATAATTAGTGGTTGAAGAAAAATGGCCTTGGTTAATACTACTTCACCCGCTGGAAACATGTGGATGGATCTGGTGAGGTGCACCCATACCGAAAACAAGGCCAAGGCTTTCTCCATTATTAATTATCTGCGCGAGTAAAGTGGGATGAAGTCTTGGCCAAATTTGAAGTGGCCAATGACCGACCGCAATTACTCCAAAACAATTCTGTGATAGTCTTTCGTTCTACCTCTATGAAACACTGGGGCGAAGGGCTTGGGCGGTGTACTGCTTTGCAAGGTAGTGCGTCGCCCTCGACACGTTTTCAAAATATTTGATTGGACGGAAAAGTAACGGAACAAGACTAAACATGAGGTGCTAAACACAACCAATGGATGCGAACACCCGAAACTTCGAGGCAGAGCTTCAGGCTCAGCACGAGGACGTCACGCAGGCAACAGCAGAAGTCCACCCTGAAGCAAGCGTCGTAACAGCTACAGCACTCTAAAAATGAATGAATACTCAGAAGAAAAAAGATAATGCCGGATGATTAAGAGGCCTCTATCTCCTTTACTCCTGACTCTGGTATGCTGCAGATTCAAAAGCAGCCCAGCCGTTAGCCATGGAATCCAGCATGGATGTGAAGGACTTGGCCGG
>JALDAN010000002.1 GCA_022729355.1 Candidatus Nanohalarchaeota archaeon
AAAAACTACGATACTACAACAAAAAACATACAGACAGGCCCCGTTGGCTCAGCGGTAGAGCGCGTCCTTGGTAAGGACGAGGTCCCGGGTTCAAATCTCGGACGGGGCTAATCCAATTTTTCTAAGATAGTGGTATATTGTCGAAAAAGATAAACCTCTTCGTTGCTGTTGTATTGTATATGTCACGAAAACTGTTGAAGACAACGAGTAGGATGGGAAGGGAAGAGGCCTCTGATAAACTCCGCAACCTCGCTGAAAAAATCAGTAACGGCAGAGTCGAACTACAGTCTGGAGAAAACAGTATCGAATTAAGGCCTGCTGAACAGCTGGAATTCGAGCTTGAGGTAGAGGAAGAAGAGGACGGCGATATTTCAATCGAAATCGAACTTGAATGGCCAAAAGAGAGCTCAGGATCAGGACTAAAGATAAAGTAGAGAGTACTATAATCTACTCTGATTAAAGGCCTTTCATTTCTCTTGATTTTTTTCAGGCCTTGTTCTGATTACGTTAGGATACTATCTGAAAAGAAAAAGTCACAGATACTCTGATCACTTAATGATTGCCGGATATAGGATTTGATCTTGATGAGGTGGAACTGGCGATTTTAAGGGAGGCCTCTGAGGATTTTCTGTCTGTAAGTGAGTTTGAGGATGTGCTTGATGTCTCTGAGTCTACTATTTATAGGAAGTTGGATGGCTTGGGGGAGAGAGGTCTTTTGGTGTCGGAGGAGTGTTCCGGCAGGAATTGTTATTCTACGTCTTCTGTGGGCGGTGCTATTGTTTTTTCTAGTGATTAGAGGTCTCTGTCTTTTATTTCCACAACTTTTATGTGTCTAGATGCCGTAAAACTGTTTAGAGGTGAAATTTATGAGTTTGAGAGCAGCACTAGGAGATCTTGTGGAGAATGTTGTGGCTGGAGTTGTAATGCTTGTATTTGCGATTCTGTCGTTCTTCGTGACTGTATTCGTTATCAGCACGGGAGCACAGCTTGCAGGTTACACTCCAAGCGGCGACTTTGCAGTACTTTCCGCGACAATCCTAGTAGCGTCTACGATTATCGCCGGCTTGATGAAGTAAAAAATACTTCTCAAGTCAGGGAAAAACTTCCTATTCTCTATTTTTCTTTATGGGATTTACGATAGACGATTTGGATATGAAGAATTCAGGCCTTTACGTAGCTTTGGCTTTGTCGCTTGTTGCAGGCCTGTATGTTTTAAGTGATGTTTTCTGGACTGTTTTCTTGGCTGGGACTTTTGCATATGTTTTGTATCCTTTGACGAGGCGTTTGAGGAGTAAAGGTTTTTCCGAAAGACAGTCAGCTGCTTTAACTACGTTCCTGTCTTTTTCTGTGCTTCTCCTGTTTTTCGTGCCTGTTTTCCTTGTCCTGTTTGAGAGAAGGCAGATTATAATTGATTTTATGGTTTCTTTGCCGGAGGAGTTCACTTTCCAGATATTTGATTTTTCATTAAGTTATTCAACTGAACAGTTGGAGGCTATGGCTGTTGAATGGATTACTGCAGCAGCTGTGACTGTGGCTGAGGCTGTTCCAGGGCTTCTTCTACGTGTGATGTTGTTTGTCTTCATCTTGTATGCTATAATGCGTTATCCTGACAGGATAAAGGATAGTGTGGTAGGGATAACGCCGAATGTCTTCAATGATGTGCTTTACAGTTATCATGAGAGAGTGGAGAAGACATTGGTCGGGATCTTTGCTGTACAGGCTCTTACAGCTGTACTTACTTTTGTAATCGCTTTGCCTGTTTTCTACTTCCTTGGCTATCAGCCGTTTGTCTTCCTGTCTTTACTGTCTGCTTTACTCCAATTTATTCCTGTGATCGGGCCTTCTCTTGTTATACTGGCTCTTGTTGCCTTGGAGCTTTCTGTAGGCCTTATCGGTAAGGCTGTATTGATTCTTGTTCTTGGAATAGTTATTATCGGATTTCTGCCTGATGCGTATCTCAGGCCTAAGATGGCTGGCAAGACTACAGGTCTTCCTGCAAGTCTTTACTTTCTTGGATTTGTTGGAGGGGGCTTGACGCTTGGAGCTATCGGTGTATTGGCAGGGCCTCTTGTTATAGCGTTTATACTTGAGACTGTCGAGTTGTTGAAAAAGTAAAAAATATGGAGGGGATGATAAAGGCTTGTTTAGAAGGATTTGAGGCTTCCAAGGTTGTCTCTCTGGTTCTCGTTGCCTTCTGTCCGCAGCCATTTGTCGTTGTGGATCTTCAGTTTATCTCCTTCTGTCCAGCGTCCGTCTCTCAGGTATGCTGTCTTGATGTCTTTCCCTTTCTTCAACTGTTTGACTACTTTTTTCCGCTTCAGTACTTTGCTTGGACGTGATTCAAGATCTTCACTGACTTTTACTTTGACTATCTGGCCGTCATCATTTCTTCTGACTTTCTTCACATAGTATTTTGGAGTTGTCATAGTAAGTTATGCTGTAGAAAGAAACTGTTATATCTTTAACTGCTTTAGAAAGTATTTATTCTTTTCAGAAAAGATTTAATAATTTTAACAGGTCTGTTAACTGTTTAAAACAGTTATTCTTGTTTTTTATGTATTATTTCATCTTCGATTTCCTGTACCACATGTAGATCTGTCTTTCTGTATCTTTTAACGGCTTTAAGCATCACTACGTATGATATAGAGGCCACTATAGAAGCTATCACAAGGCTTCCAAGGTATAGATAAGTTACTACGGTCAAAGGATCTACTGTTCCGACTATACTTCCTTCGATTATAAGGCTTCCGACGTTTATCGATGCGAGATAGAAGACAGGCTTGATGAATGGATTCATCACTACGACACTTGCCATCAATGCAAGACTGCTGATGGAGTCGAATAACTTGATCAATACAAGGAAAAGAAGTAGTCCAAGACCCAGTGTAGGAAGCGTGGCTATGAATATTCCGATCGAGAAACTTAATGCGATCTGATGAGGAGTATGCTTCTCGTTGAAAGCTTTCTCTATCTCATCACTTACTGTACGCCTATAATCCTTGAATCGTTTCCTCACATCAACATTAACGGGGAGGAAGATAGAAAAATGTTTGTATACCGGTACATGTTTTTCAATCTTCAGATACATCAGTTAATTATGGAAGAAGATGAGGGATTCAAGGTGGATATGCACGTTCACTCAGAAGGCTCATTCGATGGAAAAGAACCTGTTGAACTTATACTTGAGCAGGCCTCTGATATAGGCCTGGATGCCATTGTTGTGACTGATCACGATGAGATAGATGAATCACTCGAAGCTGCGGAAAAGGCCTCAGAGTACGGTTTAATCGGGATTCCTGGCGTAGAGGTTTCAACTATGCACGGTCACTTACTGGCTATCGGTGTTGAGGAGAGGCCTGAAGAAGGAATGCCTTATGAAGATACTATTGAGAAGATCAGGGAGCTTGGAGGAGCAGCTGTCGTCCCTCATCCCTTCCAGAGAAGCCGTCACGGCGTCCGCAAGAAAAATGTGGGAGAGCCTGACGCCATAGAAGTTTATAACTCCTGGCTGCTCACAGGATACAGGAATAGAAGAACAAAGAAGTTTGCAAGGCGTAGAGATATTCCGGGTGTAGCAGCAAGCGATGCTCACTCACTGGCGACTATAGGAAGAGCCTATACAGATATCAAGATCGAAGGCGCAGATTCTGTTGAAGATGTCTCGGCCGATGACGTAGTGGAGAAACTGAGGGAAAGCGATCATGATATACACGGCAGAAGAGTTCCTATGTACAAAAGCATCGGTCACTTCGTCAAAGCAGGAGTAAGAAAGACTAAATACAGTGTAAAAAGAATTTTAAGAAGATAGAGCATAGGGCCTCTAAAGAGGCCGGTCGGTTTTAATACTGTATCTTTGCTTCAGCGGCACTTCATTTTTGAATCTCTCGAATTTTGCGTTTGCTTCACTGCTCAGTTCAGATAATCTTTTTCCTGTTCCTTTGACAGGAGGATCAACTATCCGATGTTTCCTCATGGCCTCGTATCTATCGTGTTCAGCACCTTTCTCTACTGAGATGTTCTCATTAATAGCTTCAAGGCCTTTTTCCAGTCCTTCATCCTGTCTTAGTTTTTTCAAGACCTGTTCATCGTTCTTGAAAAGATCTTCTTCCTTTATCACTCCTTTTTCCATTCCTTTCTCAAGTAGCTCTACCATCAACATTGATGCAGCTTCGTGCTGTTCATTGAAGAAGACTTCCTTATTCAAAATCATGAATAAATCCATAATTCTATGAGCTGTCTCTTCGTCATTAGCCACTATAACCTCATCTTCTACATCTAGGCCTTCCAGTACTTCATCCACATCATTTCTGTCGATAGCTCCATATTTGAAAAGATCTCTCAGAGTATAATCAAGACGGTCAGCACAGATATCAGGCCTGTCTCTCTCAAGGACGGAGAAGTTCTCCTCATCGAATATGTATTCCGGATCGTAGCCATATTCCTCCACTAGTTCGTCAAGGCTATAGTTTTCGATGAATTTTTCATGATGATCTTCATGATATGTTTGATCCTGTCTGCGATAAATCTGATCAGCTAGATGGCTGAAAGCAGTATGGCTTATATCATGCACAATAGCTGCCACAACTTCCTCTTCACTGCAGCCAAACTTCTTGCAAAGAATTGCAACTCCCAGACTGTGCTCAAATCTACTAGTATCCATATCAGGATTCACTAGAAAGTCTGCACCGTTCTGATGCACCTTCTTGAGGCGTTGCATCCCGTTGTTCTGTATTACTTTTTCCTCCAGTCCCGTGAATTCGACTTCTCCGTAAATAGGGTCATTGTATTTCATTGTTCTAGTACCTCGTATGCAAAGTCTCTGACCTGTGAATAGGCCTCTTCTAATCCTTTTTCATCGTTTTCTATCACTACATGCTCGATTCCGTGTTCACTGTATATCTGGAAGTGATTATCCCTTACTCTATCGTAGAAGTCCAGTATCTCATCGTCCCCTTCCTCGAAATGCGGACTCCTATTCCAGATGTTCTCTAAAGGCATATTGAAGAAGACTGCATAAATATCTGTATCCGTCTCCTCACTGACGACCTGAATGTATTCATTTTGATCTCTTACAAGGCCTTCTCTGGCAGTCTCCATGCTATGAGCAAGGTTTCCGAAGTGCCATGTCTCAACTACGGCGTGATCCAGATCTCCATCCAGGATATCTCTGTCACGTGAGGCTTCTTCTTCGTGTATGGCTGACTGGAAGGCATGATCGCCTTCTTCTCCCCAGTCAGCTCCTTCTTCATCGATCAGTTTCTGAGCTACTTCTGGGAAATAGTTGAGGCCTTCTCTTTCCTCCAGCATTTCTCCTAGACTGGATTTACCTGCTGTATGCACTCCATTCAAGGCCAGTATACTGTCAGCCATTAATCCTCATCCTTGAGATCCATAGGCTGCTCCTGATTTGAGCCGTTCCTGTAAACAGTCATTCCGTTCAGACCGGCATTGTAGGCCTTCAGGTATACATCTTTGACAGCTTCTGGATCAACGTCTTTAGGCAGATTAATCGTTTTGGAAACACTTTCATCAACGAAGGCCTGGGCCTCCACTAGGACGTTAAAGTGCTCTCTGTGCCCTATCTCTATGGCTGTGCGGAAGATATCCTTGACTTTCTGCGGCAGATCAAGTTCCTGGCAGCTACCGTTCTCTTCAACCTGTTGTATAACTTCTTCGCTGTTTACTCCTTCCAGGCTTTCCAAGGCTTTCCTGAATTCTTGGTTTACATCTCCGTAACGATCTACCAGACTGAATATCGGCTCGATTTGCTGGCTTGTATCGAAAGTCATGGCTGATCGACCCGTCGGAGGTAGTATAACTGTTGTACTATTCCTTAAACCGGTTTTTTCGATCAACTTGTCAAGACTTCTCCAGTCGGCTTCAGTCACTTTCCGGCTTTCCTCATCTCCGAACTTTTCCGTCAGGAAGTTGCGGCCATTCTCACTGTACTTCGAACTGTCCCAGCCAGCGAAGTTACCACGTTCCTTAGCCAGTTCCACGGAGTACTTCTTGCTGTGGTAATTAATGAAAGACAGAGTATCTTTCAGCAACTGATTGCCTTCCTCACTATCGTATTCCAGTCCATGTCTCGCAAGTAATTTACTGTAGCCGCAGTAACCGATACCTATCTTTCTGCTTTTACGCATTGCCTCTACAGAAGCCTCATGACTGTAATGATCAATACTGTGCTCAAGTACGTCGTCAAGAAATCGTGTGATAAGTCTCGAGGCCTCTTCAAGTTCCTCCCATTTAATATTCTCCCCATCACTGAATGCAGCAATATTGATGGAGGCAAACTGGCATGTCTCTCCTTCTGCAAGACCTACCTCTCCACATGGAGCAACTGAAACATAATTCAGCTCTTCATTGAAAGGCCTCCTCCTGTTCATATTATCAAGGAATATAAGGCCTGGATCAGCGCAGTCCCATGCACATGTCACTATAAGATCCATCAGTTCACCGGAGTCAATTTCATCTCCGTTTCTCAGTTCAAAGCTTTCTCCATTTCTGTAGGCCTCCATGAATTCATCAGACATATTCACTGAGAGATTGAATTTCCAGTCGATCTGCGGATTCTCATGTTTGATCTTCACAAATTCCTTGATAGCAGGATTGTCAACTTTCATTATTCCCATATTGCCTACAGGCCTGTGCTGCTCATCTCTTTCAAGGCCTGTTCTGGCTATCTCCTGAAGATCCAGCAGTACTTCAATAGGATTCTGAGCTTTATCCAGAGCGAATCCGGTTCCCATCCCCTCCTCGTGATACGTATCTACTTTATCCTTAATTTCGCTGAAGTCGTTGTTGAGGTCGACTGGAGGTACTGAGCAGGCGCTTAGAGGCCTTTCATTGAATCTTCCGGCGTTCGTCATTATTGGAGTGCTTGGCACTATTTTTCTTTCCAGGAATAGTTCTAGCATCTTCTGTGAGAAGTCTATTGCATCTTCTGTGTCTGCTCCAAATTCTTTCTCTATTTCAGGTAGTATGCCTGCTACTCTTTCCAGCATCTCTGTAGGTGTTTCTTCTTCGGCGAGTATGTCGCCGTCTCTCATGATTTTTTCTGCCTTTTTCGAAGGGGTGAACTCTGTTTGTGCTTTGATCTTTGCTCTTTGTTTGGTCTGTTGTGTCATGTGTGTAGGCCTCTTTTTTTGTTGTTAGAATCGTGTCGAGGTTATCCTTTCTGTGTTCCCGCAGTCTGCGCATTCGTACATTATCAGGTTGTCTTCATCTCCACGTCCTGCAGGGAATTCGTGTTCTATCGCCTGAGTATGGTCGCATTCTCTGAATTCGTAATTTTTTAAAGCGTCTTCATCGTATCGTTCCAGTATTTCTGTTATTCCTTCGTCTTCCTGTGCTGTCTCTAGTCTCCATTCACTTCCAAGCTCTACATCGGCGTATTCATCGCAGTCTTCACAGTAACCTATGGAGACTTCTCTTCCGTCTTCAGTTTCTAGAGTATCTCTTTCTAGAAGTGAGCCACAGTCTTCATGGAAAAGACTCATTTCAAACCGGCCTCCTCTAGTGTACGGTCAACTACATTTTGTACTCCTTCAACTGCCTCTATCTTGGTCATGTCATAATCTTCTACTGCTCTCTCGTATGCTTGTTCGACACCGGAGTAGCCGATTTGATCTGCGTCTCTACCTTCGTCTTTTGATGTTCGACCTGATTTACGCTCTAGACGTGTTTCTGTATTTGTCCAGAGGTAGAACATGTGATCTGGTTCAAGGAAGTCGAATTCACGGGCCAGCTCTCTCCATCTTCCGCTTTCATCTTCGTCAGCTTCATTATAGACTACTGTGGTAGGATAGTATCTGTCTAGAACCACATCTTCTCCCTGATTGATGCGCTCTTCAATTTGATCGCCAAGCGCAGAGTTAGACGCCATATACATCAGGAACTGCGTCTGTTTGCTGTGTGGTTCGCTATCCACATATTCACGTATTTCCTGTATCCCTGGGCCCGGACTCTCCATATATATTCCATCTATTTCATCCGCAAAGGCCTCAGCTACTGTAGATTTGCCGACTCCGTCCAGTCCTTCAAATACGAAAAAATTTCCTGACTCTCCACTCATATCAAGTCAACTTGACTTGACTTTTATATATCTTTGTCAAGTGGAATTGACTGACATCAGTTTCTTCTGAGAGAAAAATTCTATTCGAACTCAAGATTTGCGAGTTCAAAGCTGTGATCTTCGTTCTCTTTTATTGTCCATTCTCCGAAGAATCTCTCATCTTCGTTTCTGGACTTTCTGATTAATTGATTGAGGCCTGGTATCAAATGCATTTCTTCGAGGCCTTCTACTTCATAGAAGTCATCTCCTCTTTCTATATCATCGTCTTCAATAACTGTGAAAAATGAGATATAGTGTTGTTTAAATCCTCCAAATAGGTGAACGTTGTTCCTCATAACACCTCTTATGTCTGCTTCAGAGGACTCTTTATCAAACTCCTTTCTGAAGGCCTCTTCAGCAGATCTCTGTATCGACTCATCCTTCTCCGTTCTCAGTACAAGGCCTCTGAAGGAGCCTGGAAAAGGATCGAGAGGATCATCTCGTCTCTTAAGGTATACAGAATCTCCTGAAAATATTAGTACATGATTGATTATCAGAGGCTGCCGTATCTGATTCTGCTCGATGTAAGCAAGATACTCTTTTCCCTCGGCTGTTGTAGAGTATTTCTTATCCTTCTTCTCGATCAAATTTTCCTCTTGAAGCTTGTTGAGGTGGAAAGATATCTTGTTGCTACTTTTGTTCCCCTGTAGTTCAGAGAATCTCTTCCTGTTTCTGTAGCCCAGTTTCTCCATTATAGATTTCTGTATCTCATGTAATTCAATATTCTTCATTTTTCAAAGGCCTCACTGTTTAATTCCCAGAGCATTAAAAAGAGCTTTACGGTTTCCTGCATTCTTCGTTTCTCTTTGAAATCTGTTAGCTAATCTATCTGATGGCAACTCTCCTTTTTCGACTCGTTCCTTCAAGATCTCCATATAATTTTCTGAATCTATTCCATAGATCTCCAATCCTTCAGAGGCCTTTTCTATCTCCTTGAGAAGCATGTTTTCACTTTCTTCAAGAACACCTTCAGGACTATAAAATTCTCCTTCCAGTCCGTGTCTCATGGCCTGTTCTCTATTATGATTAACTTTCTCGATGTCAAGAAGTTGTTCGCTTGAATCTATAGCGTAAAGTAAACGGCCTATACAGAATGCATGAACTGCTACATCTTCTCTTACTGACGGCTGAGTCGACGCTATACGTGACTCAACGATTAAATCATTCTCGCTGAATTTTATTCGGGAATCCTTCCAGAAATGCGCAATGTTTTTCTCCAGAATACTTTCTTCATACTCTATGACTTCGGGCCAGGCCTCAACACGCTCTAGATAATCTCTCATCGAGTCGAAGTAGCTATCCAGACGTCCTATATCAATCTCATCTGTACTATGTGATTTCTCCCAGAGAATCATCCGTAAATCTGAGAGGCCTGTATCCCTGCCATCAAGAAATCTGGCGTTCCCGGACAACGCTGAAATATAGGGAGATATCATGTATATGTAATTTGCTTTACTAACTGCATCCTCAAAGGAAGAGGCCTCGATATTAGTGTGTAAAGCTGATATAAGACTTGCCGCTCTTGCATCGCCTACGTCTATCTCGTTCTTATCTCCTAACTTTACGGTTTCATCATTTCTGAAATATCTGTTTATTTTCTTCAAAGAAGGTTTCTGACTTAATTCAAGCTTTTCAAGTTCTCTGAAAGGATTTGTGCCGCTTCTGAGTAAGAAAAGATTTCTGTCCAGAGCTTCTTCCCTAAGTTTTTTCTCTTTCTCACTTATTTCCTGTTCAAGTTGTTTAAACGAACTCAATGCCAGTGCATCTGTAGCTATCTCGATGGAGTCTGCTGCGAGTTCTTGCTTGCAGAAATCAAGAGAGTCAAGGATTTCATTCCGCTTCTCCAAATCCTGTAAATGCTGCCGTTCTTCAACGAGAAAATACTCTGTTTCCACTCCAACCTTCACAGTCGAGTCATCCTTCCTGAATTTCCTCTCATTATCAAACAGCTTCTCAACTTCATTCGAAAAGCACGATTCAGTGCTGTTTTCAGAACCTTCGTTAACAGATGCCACTTCTAGTCAATTCCACTTGATTCTTTTAAAGCTTACAGGTTCGGCATCAATTTCTCATCAATGATTTGTATAAACGTGAAGTTCCAAAATATTTTACAGTGTTACAGCTATGGGGCTGCTAGACAGTATCAAGGAAGCAATCGGAGGACAGAAACAGGAAGAAATAGATGTTGAACTGAAGGACGCAGGTGAACTCTTCCGTGAAAGAAAGGCCTATGAAATAGAGGAAGCACGTGAAGAGGCATCCGAGATAATAGAGAAGACACAAGGCCTCGTAGACGAACTTGAAGATGCTCTTGAAGAACTGAAAGGATATGAAGATAAGAAAGGAATCCAGGCCGTAGAGGATGTGGCGGAGAACTTCTACAGATCGAGAAAAGAAATAGTCAGAGAATTTGAGGCCTCGGAAGATGTGGAGGAGCATTTCCAGAGGCTTGACGATATGCTTCAGGAATTCAACGATGTATCCTTGAAGGAGGGAGCAGTCATGAACAGAGTGCATAAAAGCTCCGGCGTACTTTCAGAACGAATTGAAGCTGTCATGGAGCACAGGGATGAACTGGAGGAGTTTATTCAAAAGGACTATGCAGCCGTCACACAGCTGGAAGAAGTGGAAAACGCACTGAAAGAAATAAGGAATCTTGAAGAGGAGATAGAGGAACTGGAACAGGAGATTGAAGATTTGGAAAGCAACGATATTCAGCAGGAAATAGATAATAGACAGGAAGAGCTGGAGGAATTAAAGCAGAGGCCTGAATGGAATAGAAAACAGGAGATACTGGATAGCATCGAGGAACTTGAGCATGAGAAGTCGGAGCTGGAAAGCAAGCATTCACGCAATGCATCTGTAGTAGAGAGAGGCCTCAAGAAGCTTCTATACAACATAAGGAATCAGGGTCTGAGCTTCCAGGGAGATACAGTTGTCTTGGAGGCGATCAGAGACGAAAAATTTGGAGAAGTAAGAGATCCTGCTGAAAACCTTGAAGAAGCGCTTGAAGCGATAAAGAAAGAGGATATACTGGGTGAAAGACAGCTCTCCAAGTTCTCAGGAGCTGTCGAGGCCTTTGAAGATTTCGAGCATGAACGTGAAAGGATTCAGCAAATAAATTCAGAGATAAAAGAACTTGAAAAAGAGCTTGACGGTCTGGATATAACTGATGAAAAGAAAGGAGTGGAGAACAGAATTGAAGGACTTAAACATGAGAAAGATGAGCAGAAGGATAAACTGGAGATGATTGAAAGAAATCTTGGTGAAGCGGAGAAAGATCTGGAGGCCTCAATCGATAACTTAGAGGAGTATCTTGACGATGCACTGAATGCCGATGTCTCTATAAACAGTCGGGATTAAAAGAACACTTTCCTTAATACAGACTATATGTTTAACTGGTTTCAGGAGCTTCCTGAGAAGAAGAAAAAGATAATCGGCGGTGCCGGTATAACTGTTGTAATTGGGTCCTGGCTCGTTGTTCCGCTTGTAGCCAAGATTTTCTATGATATATCAAGTATAGATGTCGCAATGGCTCTAACATTCTTCTACGCAGTCCTCTGGTTCGCTCACAAGGCCTACAGGAAATATAAATAAAAAGAGAAAAATTCGGAAAGAAAGGTGTTCAGGTGAACATATCCTTCCCTTTCTCAACGTTATTCCTGTAATGCTCTATCGCTTTCTCGACAGGCCTCTCTTCCTCCATGTCAACGCCTGCGATCTTCAATGCATCTATCGGGTATTCTGAGGAGCCTGTCTTCAGGAAATCGATGTAGTCCTCAGGTCCTTCCTGGATAATTTTCTCTACAAGCGTCTCTGCTGCACTGATGCCGGTGGAGTACTGGAAGACGTAGAAGTTGTAGTAGAAATGCGGGATACGCATCCACTCCTTCCTGATACGATCATCGACATCTGCAGGCCTGTAAAACTCTTCCTTAAGGCCTCCATACATCTCGTTCAGCTTCTTCGAGTTCAGTGCTTCCCCTTCCTCCACTTCCTCATGCACATGCTGTTCGAAGTCAGCAAACATTGTCTGTCTGAACAGTGTGGTCCTGAAGTTCTCCAGATAATGGCTCAAAGCATGCCTCCGTATCTCCTCCGGAGCATTCTCCAAAAGATAACGAGTCAGCAAGGCCTCATTCACTGTGGAAGCAACTTCTGCAACGAAAATCTTGTAATCTCCGTAGATGTAAGGCTGATTCTCTGTCGTGAAGTATGAATGCATGGAGTGTCCGAGTTCATGTGCCAGTGTATACATCGAGTTGACATCGTCTTGGTAATTAAGCAGGATGTACGGCATGGAATCATATGTTCCTCCGGAGTATGCTCCTGAGCGCTTCCCACGGTTCTCGTAGACATCAACCCAATCGTTCTCAAGGCCTTCACGCATCACCTTTTGGTACTCATCGCCGAGCGGAGCAACAGCCTCCAGAATGTACTCCTTCGCATCCTCGTAACTGACTTCCGGCTCCTCGGAAGTAG
Organism: Candidatus Nanohalarchaeota archaeon; assembly: GCA_022729355.1. Lineage (GTDB taxonomy): Archaea > Nanohalarchaeota > Nanosalinia > Nanosalinales > Nanosalinaceae > Nanosalina. Next base: position 12,599 of record JALDAN010000002.1, read on the forward strand.
CCACAGGCATGTAAACATCCTGCATACCCAGTTCATCTACTTCAAGCACGTTCTGCTTCAATTCCAGATGATCATGTAAGGCATCAAGATTATCATGCACGGCATCAACAAGATTATCGTATACTTCAACAGGGATATTCGAGCTGAACAGTGAGGCCTTCCTTGCTGATTCGTAATCTCTTATCTCGGCCATCTTCACGTTCCTTTTCACGTTTTTCTGGAAAGTGGATGTAACAGTGTTTGTAACCGTCTCTATTCTGTCGTAGAACGTCTGATATACTTCTGTACGGAACTCTCTGTCCTCGTTCTTCAGGAACTTCGTGAAGTTGCTCTGAGTGATTTCAACGTTCTCACCTTCAGGAGTCTCAACTTCCGGAAACGTCATATCGGCGTTCATCAACATCCTGTATGCGTCGTCAGGAGCATCAAGCACATCTCCAAGAGATGAAACAAGCTTCTCCTCACTCTTAGACAACGTATGCGGAGTGAACCGCAGAACATTGTCAAAGTAATGCCTGTATACTTCAAGGCCTTCCTCTTCATCGATCAGTTCATCAATACGCTCTCTGCCGGCGTCCTGGATCTCTGGCTGTATAAAGCTGACAGCTGAAGAGAACTCGGAATACAGTGTAGAGGCCTTTGATTTCATCGCCTGATACTCCTGTTCTCTTGTATCCTGATCGTAACGCATCCTTGCGTAGGCAGAAAGATCCTTGATCTCCCGCTTCACTTCTTCACGAAGTTTCAGTACTTCAAGCAACGTTTCTCCTGACTCAGTGACCCTGCCCTGGAATCTTTCGAACTCATCCAGTCTTTCAGAGGCCTGTTCAAAGCTTTCATGCCAGGCCTCGTCGCTTTCAAACATTTTTTCTAGATCCCATTTGTATTCGTCTTCTATATCTTTTCTCTCCTTTACCATAGTTAATTTTTGGAAGGCCTAGAGATAAAAGAGATTTCCAGAAACTCGTCAAAAGAATCTAAAACAGTTCATCCAGCAAATGTATCTACAGGTGACTGAATAATTATGAGTGAGATACCGGAGCTAGGCCTTGGAACATGGCAGAACACAGATAGAGAAGAATGCGTAAACTCTGTAAAAACAGCGTTGAACATAGGATACAGACACATAGATACAGCACAGGTCTACGGCAACGAAGAGGAAGTCGGAGAAGGCCTTGAAAAAGCAGAAGTGGATAGAGAAGACTATTTCCTGGCATCCAAGGTATGGATAGATCAACTGGATCCTGAAAACGTCAAGGCCTCTACAGAGAAGTCGCTGGAGAAGCTTGGAGTGGACTTCATTGATCTGATGTATATTCACTGGCCTGCCGGTGATTACAGTCCACAGGAGACTTTGAAGGCCTTCAAGGAGCTTATACATAGCAGAGATATCAGGAGTATCGGTGTCAGCAACTTCACACCGGAACAACTGGAAAAGGCTATGGAGATTGCTCCACGCCACATAATCTCAAATCAGGTTGAAATGCATCCTCTTCTGCAGCAGGAAGAGTTACTGGAGAAATGCAGAGAACACGGTATAACTCTCGTGGCTTACTCTCCTCTGGCACGTGGCGAAGTATTCAACGTCCCTGAACTTAAGGATATTGCCGAGAAACACGGCGTCTCCGAGGCCCAGATCAGCCTTGCATGGCTTATGCAGAAAGAAGGCGTTGTAGCAATACCGAAGGCCTCTTCAGAGAAGCATATCAGAGATAACTATCAATCTCTTGAACTGGAGCTAGATCAGGAAGATATAGAGAAGATTGAATCCATCGATAGAGAGGAGAGAATGGTTGATCCAGAGTTCGCACCCTGGTAAAAAGGCCTCTCAACGAATAATTTTTATCTTTCATTAACGCAGTTGAATTCAAGCAAGATGAAGGCGGCGATCTTTGATATAGATGACACGCTCCTCTCCAGCAAGGAAGATGAAGAAGATGACTTCATTCAGTTGGCACGGAATCTTCTTGATAGAGCGAATGAAGATGAAGAAACACTCACTGTGTTGCTGACTGCCCGTGCAGAGGAGATAAGGGATGAGACGATCGAGAAACTGAATGAAGCCGGCATCAACTTCGACAGACTTTACATGAGGCCTGAAAACCGTTTCGAGGTAAGAGATGAAGTATACAAGAAGAGCGTACTGGAGGATTTAAGAAGCGAAGGCCTTGATATCAGCTTTGCCGTTGACGACAAGAACTTCGTGGCCGAGATGTGGAGAGACAACAACGTCACGTGTTTGAAACTGCCTGAGAGACAGTACTTGAGAAATCGTTTCTACAGAAAGACTAGAAAACTTTATCCTTTGCTTCCAAGGCCTCTACAGAGACTTTTCCAGAGATACTATCGTTACAGATATAGGAAAAGAATCAAGGACTAGTTTACGGGCTTTAACGGCTCTACACGGAAGAACTGCATCCAGGCCTCTTCCTCCGATACCTGGTATCTGTAGAATACTCTGTAAATATTGTCAGGATAATCAATAAGCATTACGTCTTGATGGACTTCACCGTCTGTGTTTACTTCTATTCTGTCATCTGCTGAACCATCTCGATCCTGATCTAGATAGAAAAATGTCTCGCCGTTTCTCTCCATGAAGAAATCTACAGATTCGTTGTAGAAATCAACTGTAACTACGTTCTGACTGGCATTCAGCTCCTCATTGATATCAAGGCTTTCGTGCTGATCCTGCAACTGCTCTGCCATGAAAAATCCTGCTGCAAAAGCTATTAGAAGGAGGCCTCCTAGCTGCAGATACTGTCGAGGACTGAAGTCTGGATCAATATACGTCAGCTTTTCCTTGATCATAATTCAACATGAGGCCTGTGATTCTTTAATATCTAAGAGTTCCAAGGCCAGTTTTGGGCTTCAAGTACGGACTCAAGTTCTTCCATATACTCATCAGCGTCTTCATCGTCAAACCAGCCATTCATATCTTCTTCAAGGCCTTCTCTTGAATCATTTCTGTATACTACTGCATCATCTCCATTCATGAATACAAGATCATATCCTGCTACTCCTACTTGACGTCCGTCATAATCGTGCTCTATGATTACTCCGGCTCTATCTACGTAGCCTAGTTCAAAAACTTCTGTGCCTGTAAGAAGTTCTTCGACATCTATCCTGCCCTTCATTATGACTTCCAGGCCTGTTCCATGTGAATCCTCCCATACTTCCTCTGCAAGAGTTTTATTCAGGACTTCAGCTGTATTATCCAACTGTTGGAGTTTGTATTGTTCTCCTTGAGTATCTCTTTTCAAGAGTCCGTTATACCAACCTATTTCTCCTTCATTTGCGGTGCTAATTTTCATTTTTCTATTCAATCACCAGAAACTGTGTCTACTATCTAGTCTGATCACGAATTCTGCACCTCCTTCTTCAGATTCTCCTGCTTCAATGCCTTTACCGTATGCTTCAGCTATTTCGCTTGCTAGCCAGGTGCCGAGGCCTGTTCCATCAGATTCTTCCCCTTTGTCACCTTTGGTGAAGCTGAAATCTTCCGGCAGGCCTTCTCCATCATCTGAGACATATAGTTCCACAGAATCGTCGTTTTTTTCTGCACCTATTGTTACTGTTTCAACTTGGTCTGGGTGTACTATTGCATTTTCAACCAAGTTTGAAAGAGCCTGATTTAACAATGGTCCGGCCTGAACAGGGTAGCTTTCGTCGTTTTCCAGTTCTGTCTGTATTTCGATTCCACGGCTTTCTGCTAGGTGTGAGGTATGGTCTAGTACTTCTTCTACTGTGTCTTCGAGATTTATCTCTTTTCTTTCGGCTTTTGGATCGTTTTTTAGAAGGTCTCTGACTCCATGTAGAAGCTGGTTGCTTTTTTCAGCGCATTCCTGTATCGTATCTACATATTCTTGCTGTTCATCGTCAAGGTCCGTACCCTGTAAGATCTCGATAAATCCTGTCAAGGTCTGTATATCATTTCCTACGTCGTGCCTCAACATTGAATTAAGAAGCTCTCGCCTTTGCTCCATCTCTTTCTTTTCCGTTATGTCGTTGCTTACAGCTATCAAGTATTTGATATTGCCATTCTGATCTGTTATAGGTGACAATGTCTGGTCAATCCAGTATTCTTCTCCATCTCTATCCTCTTTCAGTATCTCACCGTGCCAGATTTCATCGGAATCTAAATTACTGCAAAACTCTTCATAAAATTCCTCTCCATCTTCATCTGCAGTGATTATCGAAGGATCTTCTCCAAGTAATTCATCTTGACTGTATCCTGTGGCTTCCTCCATTGCCTCATTTACATAAATAATATTGCACTCGCTATCTAAAACTTTGACTGCATGTCCTGCATTATCGAGGCCTGCTTTAAGCATTGATAACTCTTCTTCTGCTCTATGCTTAATTGCAGCATTTTCTACACGGTTAGAGAGTTTTTCAATACTTCTTGAACTGCTTTTAGTTACATAGTCTTCTGCGCCTGACTGCAAGGCCTCAACAGCGATCTCTTCGCTGCCTTGACCCGTGAACATAATAAATGGGACGTCATACTCTGAATTAATCTCATCCAAGAGCTCCAATCCGTCCATATCTGGCATACAGTAATCGGATACTACTGCTCCAATACTGCTATCTGATTCAAGCCTGTCTAGAGCCTCCTCAGCAGATGTCACATACTCTGTAACTAAATAATCAGATCTACTCTCTAGCTGATTGGCTGCAAGCTCTGCATGCATCTCACTGTCATCTACCACAAGAGCATATATCTCATCTGTAAAGCTCATTTAACCTATTAATACACCAACCTTTAACCCTACAAATAGAATGATAACTATTATAAATCTGTTACGACTATAAAGAAGTTACTTCTCAGTTACTTCAATATAAAGAATTGAAGTTTAGAATATGCGGTTGCCGGGATTTGAACCCGGGTCGTTGGCTCGAGAAGCCAACATGATTGGCCGGACTACACCACAACCGCGCTGTAAGAAGAATAGTAGAGTGTAAGCTTTTTGAATAAAAGGCCTGACCAAAAAAATTCTCTAAAACAATGCTACGCCTTTTGATTTAAGAATATCAGTTACTATCAGCCATATATGGATCTCGAGAAGTTTATACCAAATGATTATGGACAGCTTGAAAACTCTGATCTAGCTCTCTCAGAAGGCCGAATCGCCCGACTACTAAGGGAAAGAATGGATGACACTCAGACACTTGACGGAGACGTACCACACGTCATTAACTGCGTGCTATCCGAACTACTTGAGGAGATAATCGACGGCACACTTGATGAAGCAGAATACATGGCCAAAGTAAAGGAATCACATCTTCGCGTAGCACTGAGAGAAGTAGAAATAAAGGAACAATATAATGCACGTACGGAGGCCTTCATAGAAGAACTAAGAAGCATCTCAGATGAAATGGAGAGGACGGCAGAACGCCTAGAGGCCGAAAAATAAAGGCCTCACATCAATTACTTTTTAATCAGTTACAGCCCAGAAACTTGTCTATGGAAGATATGAATCAAATTGATCTGGCAACATACGTATTGATTATAGTTGGAGCGCTCAACTGGGGGCTTGAAGGCCTTGGAAGCTTCGCAGACATGGATCTTAACGTAGTTGAACTTATCGGAGTAGCTGTCGGAGTAGACTTTCTGGCGCCAGCAGTATACATGCTTGTAGGAATCGCAGGCCTCTACCAGGTATACTTCGGATACCAGAACCATCAGTAAACTTTGAAAGACTCTCTGGAGGCCTTTCATTCATTCTTCTTTTTCTCGTCTTCTTTCCCTGACTGCTGTTCCTGGAGTTCGCTTATCTTCTCGAACTGTTCCTGGATGTCGCTTGCCTGTGAGTAAATGCTGTACTGGAAGTAAAGTAGCATAGCTCCTGCGCCTAGAATAAAGCCGACTGCGAAGAGGCCTATGTAGATGAGTGAGGACATAGTTCCTGTTTAGTAATCTAAAGGGATAAATCCCTTGCCCTTCCAACTAATTATTAGAGGTGAATAAATTTTTTCTATGACACGATACACTCTTGACGAACTACCTTACGACTACGATGCACTTGAACCCGCAATCACCAGCCAGGTACTGGAATGGCACCATGATACACACCACCAGGGATACGTAAACGGCGTGAATAATGCGGAGGAAGGCCTTGAGCAGCAGAGAGAGGATGATGACTACTCTTCAACAGGCAGCCTGCTGAACCAATTCACACATAACTACAGCGGAAATATTCTTCACGAAATCTTCTGGAACAACATGAGTCCTGAAGGCGGTGGAAAGCCTCAGGGAGCTCTACTGGAGAAGATCAAGGAAGACTTCGGAAGCTACAGCAACTGGAAGAAAGAGTTCAAGGCAGCAGCTTCAAGTGCATCAGGATGGGCACTACTCGTATACATCCCGTACACAGACGAACTGCACAACGTAGCAGTAGACCGACACGACGAAGGAGCAGTCTGGGGAGCACACCCTGTGCTGGCACTTGACGTCTGGGAACACAGCTACTACCACGACTACGGACCAGAAAGAGGAGAATTCATCGAAGGCTTCTTCGACGTAGTCAACTGGAACAACGCGGAAGAAAGCTACGAAGACATCGCAGACACATTCAACTAGACAGTCTTCTAGAGGCCTTATCCACATTTCATTTCTTTTTTCTTTATCTAGGTGCTGAAATCCGGCTTCGGCAAGTCAGTGTAACTGGCAACTATATAGTATAGGCCTGCGAATACCATGGCCCAGAAGATAAACTCTCCTCTCGTAGTAGGGAACAGTTCGAAGAGACTCATCTGTGATTAACGTTAAATTCTGTGATTGATTTAACTCTTGTTCATGAAGGTGGGCTGGTACGACTTCCAGGAATGGGAAAGGGAAGAGGTAGAACAGTGTGAATTTGATGTAGAGACATATAGTGAATCGCTGAGTAAGCATAACTTCGGTAAAGATCACGATGTGATAACTGTCTTCGCCTCTTCGAAAGTAGATAGAGAAGTTCTAGATGAAGTGAGGCCTGATGTAGTTTGCACGCGTTCCACAGGATTCGATCACATTGATCTAGAGGCCTGCGAAGAGCTAGGAATCGAAGTATACAATGTACCTCATTACGGAAGCAATGCTGTAGCTGAACAGGCCTTTGCGCTTCTACTGGCTCTTTCAAGAAAAATTCCTTCAGCTGTGAAACGCACTCAACAGGAGTTCTCTCATGAAGGTCTTGAAGGATTCGAGCTTGATGGAAAGAAATTCGGTGTCATAGGTACAGGTGATATAGGGCGGAAAGCGATAAAAATGGCGAAAGGCTTTGAGATGGATGTTATAGCATGTGATCCATATGGAGATGATGAACTGGAGGAGGAACTTAGATTCATGTATGTATCCATGAGTGATCTTCTTCGCCAGTCTGACATAATAAGTCTGCACGTGCCTTTAACTAGCTCAACGCGTCATCTTCTTGACGCACCTGAATTTGATCAAATGGAGAACACTGTCATCATAAACACAGCCAGAGGCGAAATTATCAATAGTGAGGCCTTGCTTGAGGCCTTGGAAAAAGGTAAAGTTAAAGCTGCAGGTCTTGACGTACTTGAAGCAGAGGATAAGATGGAAAAGATAAAGCAGGCGCATGAAGATACTTGTCAAGAATACGACATCAATTGTAAACTTATCAATCGAGATGACGTCTTTGTAACACCGCATAATGCCTTCAACACTATTGAGGCCAAGCAAAGGATTCTTGAAACAACTTTCAGGAATATCAGGGAGAGGCCTGAAGAGAACAGAGTTAATATGTAATTACTCGTATCTTAGGGCGTCAGCCGGCTTCAGGTTAGAGGCCTGTCTTGAAGGCAGGTATCCGGATACAAGTCCGAGCAGAGTTGAAAAAGTCAGGGCACCTATCAGGAGTGGAGCATCGTATCCTGAAGTAATCAGTGTATCGCTGTAAGTGGTGACGAGATATACTGCGGCCTCGCTTATCCCGATACCGATTATTATTCCTATGAGGCCTCCTATGAAACCGATTAATCCGGCCTCCATCAGGAAAAGCATTCTAATATTTTTCTTCGATGCTCCGATTGCTTTCAGGACGCCGATTTCCTGAGTCCTTTCATTTATAGACATGTACATAGTATTCATGATTCCGATCCCTCCAACGAGAAGTGCTATCGATGCAAGGCCTACAACAATCCCCTGTACGACGTTAATGATGTTCGTTAATGCATCAAGTATGTCCTGAGGAATAGTGACATTGAAGTCTTCATCTCCTTCCTGAAGGCCTCTATCACGCCTCAGTCCTTCCTCAATATTTCCTCTTACTTCTTCCTGAGTGAATCCCGGTTGAATAACAGCAATTATTTGTGAAAGATCATCATCCACATCCTCAAGATCCCGCACCTGATCGATATCGATTATCATACTGTTCTGATACTCTGGAGCACCAGTACTGTAGATTCCCTGTACTCTGTAAGAGTCTCCGTCTATCTGCAGTTGATCACCGAGGCCTATATCTCTCTCGTACTGATCTTCAAGGCCTGAACTAATCATCGTTGATCTCCTGTCAGGCCCTCGCAGAGTCCTTCCATCCTCCAGAGTCAATGGGAGGCCTCTGAAAAAATTGTTGAAGTTGTTCAGGTTCGCGCCAACGACGTTGATATCCTGTTCTTCACCTCTAAATGATACTGTCTGAGTGGCGCTGTATGCTCCTGCAGTTGTATCAACTCCTATAACTCTCTCTACAACATCAAGATCTGATTCATCAACGTTTCCTGTAACTATCACCTGGTTGGCACCAAGCTCCTCGAACTCCTGCGTAATAGCCAGTTCCAGTCCCTGCCCGAGTGATACAAGCGAAACTACGGCCGCGATTCCGATGAATACTCCTATCACTGTAATCCAGGATTTCCTGCCACGCCTCAAAGTATTCCGTACAGCCAGTTTCGCAAGACCTGCAATCATTCCTGTCTGATCGCCTCCACCGGTTGAAGTCCTGCAGCTTTTCTAGCCGGAAGATATCCCGAAACCGTTCCAAGTATAACAGAAGCACCAAGAGCCGCACCAATCAACTCGATTGAACGAGTTGGCTCAAGAGGTATACCTACAGCCTGCTCTATAACGTAGAAACTGATTTCTGCAAGGCCCAATCCCAAGGCGATACCTATCAGGCCTCCTACAAATCCGAGTGCAGCTGCCTCAAGCAGGTAAATACTGAGTATCTGCCTTCGAGTCGCTCCAATAGACTTCATAATCCCGATTTCCTTCGTTCTCTCGGATACAGACATGTACATCGTATTCATGATGCCGAGGCCTCCTACAAACAAGGCAATCGATATAATTCCCAGTACAACGTACTGTACAACATTCAGTATACCGAGGAAGGAGTCAAGCAAGTCGTCAGCAGTCGAAACCGTGAAGTCTTCACTTCCTTCCGCCACGTTTCTTTCTCTACGTATCTCCTCTCTTATCTCATCTGCCACATCAACAGGCTCTCTTCCGGACTCGACTTCTGCATTTATGAAGTCGATTCTATCGTCTTCATCAAGAATATCTCTTACAGAATCGATTGGCAGAACTATTGAGCGATCATACTCAGGGTCTCCAGACGCTTCCAGCAGGCCTACAATTCTCACGTTTTCGCCCGCCAGGTTAATCTGGGCTCTAAGACCTACTTCTCTCTCGAATACATTTCCTTGATGTAAGTCATATCCTGCAAGGCCTGAGAACTGATCTCCATCCCTGATATTTCTGCCAGAGTCAACCTCTAAGTTGTTGCTTCGCATCACCATTTCCTGAGATGAGTCAGTCGGGATTCCGACCATTGGGATGCGCTGTTCTTCTCCTCTGAACTCTCCTGAGGCCTGCGTATAAATCACTGGTCCGGCCTCTCCTACTCCTTGAACTCGCCTCACTGCTTCTAGATCATCTTCATCTAGTCCTCCTTCGCTGAAGAAGCCTTCAAAGCCTTCTCCAGGTAGAATAAATATTGTGTTGGCGCCTAAATCCTCGAATTCCTGTGTGACTGAGTCTTCAAGGCCTTGTCCAAGTGAGAAAAGTGCGACTATGGCTGTTATGCCAATGACTATGCCGATGACTGTAAGCCATGATCTCTTTCCTCTGCGGAACAGGTTTTTGCCGCTTAACTCGGCCAGATCGTAGATCATTTTACTATTCTTCCTTTCTTCTCTTTCTCCAGTAGTAGATTCCTGCTACTGCGAGGCCTGTAACTAGAAGTATTACTAGAGGTGTTCCTCCTCGCTGTGTCAGGCCGTATCTTTCAAGCTCTTCTGATGTGTAGAGGTTTCTTTCCACTTCAAATGTTTCTGTCTGATCGCCCTGTCCATCTCTGTAGTTAACTGTTACGGGTAGCTCCAGTTTCTCGTCTTCCTCTACGTAGAGGTCGAACTCTGCTGTCTGGAAGTCATCCGCGATCATTGATCCGAGATATATGCTGTCCTCTGAAAGGATTTCATACTGTTCTGATTCGTCAAGTTCTACCTGTGTGAACCGGGCCTGTCCTTCTCCCTTATTCACTACTCTGAAAGTAACTTCTCCACTTCCTGAAGTCCTGATATCGGACTGTTCAATCGCTACATCAATGTTTGGGAATCCTCCGATGTTTACTCCTGTTGTCTCCGTCATGGAGAGTGGATTACCGGCCTGATCCTGGTAATCAATCCTGATAGGTAAATCATGGAGCTCGTTATCAGCGTCATCATCCACGTCAAGCGTGAAGTCGACTGTACGGGAGCTATCAGGTCCAACAGAAGCGATTCGCTGCCTTGAAGTCTCTCTTGTAGCAACGGGAAGATCAGTAGTCTCCAAAGTCACATCAATATTCTTGAACTGTGACTGCGCAAGATTCTCCAAAGTCAAACTCATATCACCAGAACTTCCGGGCTCAACACGTTCCTCGAAATCCAGTTCACTGACAATCAGAGAACGATTATCTGTCCTGACTTCCAGAGGAATCTTCTGATCAACCCAGAGATCGCGATTACCTGTCGTCTTCCTGATCTTCAAATCATTGCTGCCAAAAACCGCATTTTCACTGACTCTGACCTGAGCTCTCAAAGTATAAGTCTCACCTGGACCGAGGCCTCCAGGAATCCTCCACTCCGTTCTCTCAGTAGGAGTGAAAGGAAAATTGTCTTCAAGCTGGATTACAGGAGCACTGGCATCCACGTTACCTGTGTTCGTCACTCTAAGCCAGATATCGCCGTACTCTCCTGCCTGTAACGGCTCTGGCTCCATGTGGAAGTCCTCCACCTGAAGATTAGTTGACTGGCCCTGCGCAGCGGCAACAGTTGAAATGCCTATGACGAGGCCTATCAGTCCGATTATGCTGAGGCCTTTTTTCATGCTTCTACACCTGTTTTTCCGTCTACGATTTTGATTATTCTGTCTGCGTATTCTGCGTCGTTTTCGTCGTGTGTAACCATTACGATTGTCTTACCCTCGTCGTTAAGTTCTGTTAAAAGATTCATTATGTTTTCTCCTGTCTCTGTGTCAAGGTTTCCCGTAGGCTCGTCCGCCAGTATTATATCCGGATCGTTTGACAGTGCCCGTGCGATTGATACTCTCTGTCTCTGACCTCCTGAAAGTTCTGAAGGCATGTGATGCATTCTTTCTCCTAGGCCTACACGTTCAAGGAGTTCTTCAGCTCTTTCCATTCTTTTCTTCTTGCTTGCTCCTCTGAAGAGCATAGGCAAGGCTACATTCTCTGCTGCATTCATGCTTGGAATCAAGTTGAACTGCTGGAAGATAAATCCGATTTTCCGGCTTCTCAAAAGAGCCAGTTCGTCTTCTCCAAAGTCTGAGACGTCTTCTCCACCGATACTGACTTCGCCTTCTGTAGGAATATCCAGCGCACCCACCATATTCATCAAAGTGGATTTACCTGAACCAGAAGGCCCCATCACAGCCACGAACTCACCATCCTCAATATTTACATCTGCGTCTTCAAGGGCCTCTACCTTTGTATCCCCCATTCTATACACTTTTTTCACGTCTTCCAGCGATATCATTGAACTCATTTCAGAGATGCCCTATCTAGATCTTAGAACTTAAGCCACATAAAACTAACCATTTGTTCAGTCGCCCGCAGAAGTTATTAACAATAAGGCCTCAAAAAAGAAGTTATGAAGTTGCGGAGACGCCTGCGTTCAAATCTCAAATCGGAGTCAGAGGCCTACGGATACACTCTTAGCCTCTGGGGATCTGGAGCACTGCTGCTTCAGGGCTTTGAGATGCAGGCCTTCGAAGTCCTTATTTTTGTACTTGGAGGGGTAATAGGGTTCGGTATACTGGCACTAGCCGCATTCAGACACTTGTTGAGTGATGCAGATGTTCAGGAGGATGAGGATATCTTGACAGGTTCGATGGTGCACATACTGGCTTCTATAGGAACAGTTTTAATCAGCTACGGACTTGTTACGGCAGGTTCCGGTGTTCAGCTGGAATATCTTGCATTTATTGTAGGAATAAATACCACTTTCAGCTACAATATTCTACTACTTGTTGAAGAAGTCGTGTACAATGATTTATACAGGCTGGAGAGCTCAGTTGTCTGACTGTTCACTGCTGTTCTCCAGATTCAGTAAGGATACTTCTCCTCCATCCGGCAATACGTAGAGGCCTCCATCGGGCGACGACTCTATATCTCTGATTCTCTGGCTTCTATCTTCCAGAAGTTTTTCCTCAAGTGTTACTTCTCCTTCAACTTTGAATCGTGCAACGCTCTGGGTGGCGAGGCCTGCCACGAACAGATCTCCCTGGAACTCTGGAAGTTCTTCTCCTTCATAGAACGTGATTCCTGCTGGAGGGAAGCCTCCGCTGCCGCACTCCCAGTGGAACACAGGATCAACTACTTCATCCATTTCGAAGGGAGAGTCACCTACAGGAGTACTGGTTCCGTACTCACATCCTGTATGTGCGACAGGCCATCCGTAATTACCGCCTTCCTCTATAACATTTATTTCATCACCGTCTTCTTCACCGTGCTCACTCTGCCAGATCTCTCCGGTATCAGGATGGATAGCCATTCCCTGGGCATTCCTGTGGCCGTAACTGTATACAGCATCATCAAAAAGATCGTCACCGTAGAAAGGATTGCTTGAAGGCTCTGTACCGTTCCTGTAAAGCCTCAAAGTCGCACCGACTGTATTACTGGCGTCCTGAGAGATATGATCAGGTCCGAAGTCTTTCTCCCCTCTATCACCGGAAGTGAAGTAGACATAATCACCCTCAAGCACAACACGTGAACCGTAGTGCACAGTATCCTCCTTCACAGGTCTCACAGAATGAAGCACCTCAAAATCAGTGATCTCCTCTCCATCAAAGTCCAGGAGGCCTCTTCCAATTTCCGTAACTGTACCTTCATCTTCAACTGCTGAATAAGTCAAATATACGTATCCATCATCGTGTGCTACATCTAGGAGGCCTCCCTGCCCCATATCCGATACTTCTGGGACGCCTTCAATACTGGTTTTTTCTCCAGAAGTCGTATTTACGTATTGAAGTGTTCCGCTGCTTTCAGTGATCAATGCTTCGTCTTCCGAGAGAAATTCCACTCCCCAAGGTGCTTCAAGGCCTTCCACTACTTCTACTACTTCAAAGCGGTCTTCTGTAGTGGTTTCGGGTGTTTCTGCATCCTGTCCGACGCATCCGCTGACTATAACTGCTAGAAAAATTGCGATCAGTATTCTTTTCATAAATTATCAAGTAGTTTTAATGGCTAAAAAAGCTTTCTTATGAGGCCCCGTCTCTTTTTTTGAGCATTTTTTGTGGGTGGAAAGTATACTTCGGGAGAGATCTCAATCAGTGTATATCTCGAATCGTGCTCCTCCGTAAGGGGACTCGTCAATGTCTATATCCCAGTCGTGTGCTTCAATGACCTGCTGCACAATTGAAAGACCAAATCCTGTGCCATCTCTGGAAGTAGTGTATCCTTCTTTAAGTACTTCATCTCGATCCTCTTCTGGTATTCCGGGTCCATCATCCTGTATGTAGAAACCTGTTGGTTCGTCTCGCGCACGGGTACTTGTGCCTATAGGCTGGGTGATAGGTCCTACTTCAATGGTTGCGTCTTCCCCAACATGGTCAAATGAATTCCTGTACAGGTTCTCGAAAAGAGTCGTGAGCCTGCTTCTATCCGCATCCACTAATTTTGGTCCATAAAACTGGGTGTCGAGTTCACCGTTGTAAGTCTCAAGGTTTTCCCAGCAACTCCTGCTTATCGCTTGAATATCCAACTCATCTGTTTCATCCACTGATCCACCGACGCGAGCATATGTAAGAGCATCATCAATAATACTTTCCATTCTCTCAGTAGAACCTTCGATAGTTTCTTGGTACTCTTCCAGATCAGCTATAGCTTCATGGAAAACATCTTCATCCACTTCATCCAGATCTTCGTATTGTTCAACGACTCTGCTTAAAGCATCGAGCTTTATTTTAATCTCTTCGTTGTAAGTTCGGGTTATAGCTAGTGGATTTCTCAGGTCGTGAGAAACATGTGAAACAAAATCTCCAAGCCTTTCCTTATTCCTCTCAAGTCGATCCTCCCTTCTACTCTGCTCAACAGCCTGTTCTACTTTGGCACCCAGCATATCAAGAGCTCCGTCACCTTTCGTTATGAAATCATATGCTCCCTTCTTCACTGCATCCGGGCCAGTATCAATCCAACTACTGTCGGAATAAAATATCAACGGTATCTCGAGTTCTTCCTCAACGTCCTCTAAAACAGTCAGTCCATCAATATCCGCTGAATCATAATGAAACTCGGAGACTACCGCATCAGCCTCTACTTGCCTTGCTGTATCCACTGCAGTTTCAGGCTCATCTAGACCCGAAACAGTAAAATCCAGGTCATCTCCTTCTGAATCTTCAAAAAATTTCTCTACAGCTTCCAGAGAATCATGATCCTCATCTACATGTAGAATCCTGATCTCATCGTCGGTTTTGAATACCATTGAAATATTGTTTTCACTAAAGAGTTAAATTTCAGATAGGTTGATGAAGAAAGCAATCGATAAAAAACTCCTTGAACTCTTCTCTATTTGTGACGGAGAAGATAATTCACACTGCTGATGTCCATCTTTCCAGTGAGTATCCGGAAAGACTGGAGGCCTTCAAGCAAATACTGGATATCTGTGAGGAAGAGGCGGATTATCTTGTTGTTTCCGGAGATCTTTTTGATGCAAATACTGATCTGGAGGATCTGAAAACTGATTTGAGGCCTCTTCTTTCTGATAACAGTTTTGAGACTCTCGTGATTCCCGGTAATCATGATAAAGGAGCATTCCGTGAAGACGATTACTTGGGAGACTCTGTAACAGTACTTAATGAGAGGCCTTTCCAGAGCTTTGAGACAGAGGACTACAACATAGTGGGTGTTCCATACACCGACGAATCATTCTCTGATCTGTCTGATAAACTTAGTGAGGGCTTTGTTGAAGGAAAAGATAATGTTCTCTTGCTTCACTGCACTTTACAGGGCGCCAGTGGAGGCTTTGGAGAGGAAGAAGAGTACATGCCTGTAAGGCCTGACGAACTTGTAAAGACTGGCTTTGACTACGTTCTTGGAGGCCATATCCACTCTATGGCTGTTAGGAAGAAGTTTCAGGGAACAGTATTCGCCTATCCCGGATCACCAGCTTCAGTATCTTCAACAGAGACAGGGCCACGATACATCTGGAAGCATGGAGAAGAAGGCCTTTCAACAGTAGAGCTGAACTCCTTCCACTACATATCCAGAGATATAGAGATACTTCCTGGAGAGGAGGAAGATGTGATCGATTATCTTAATTCGAGTCTTTCAGAGGCCTCCAGCCAGGCCTGTGCACTGGTAAATGTGTCGGGATTTACTGAGAGAAACGTTGAGGAGATGATGGAAAAATTAACTGAAGCAGTGGAGGATCAAGGCCTCGAGATCCGTCTTAACGATGAAGGCCTTGAATCTGTTTCCAGTATAGTTGATTCAGAACTTTACACTGAGTTCATCGAACGCCTGGATGAAAAGGATACTGAGGATGAAAATGAAATTGAGAAGAAGTTTCTGAGAGCTCTGTCGCGCCATGAAAGATAAAACTATAATTGAAAGAGTGAAGATCGATCATTACGGTCCTCTGGAGATAGATGTTGAACTGGAGGAAGGCCTCAACGTTTTCCATGGATTGAATGAGTCGGGAAAGACTCTTTTCGTGGAGGCTGTGACTTCCATGCTTACAGGTGAGAACGGAAGACTTGATCAGAGGCCTGAAGGATTCATGACTGTTTCAAACGGTGGTGAAGAATTAAATGCCTCTCAGGAAGGACTGGAACATGTTCTGGAAGGTGTTAGTCCTGAAGATGTTCGTGAAGCGTTTGTGATACGTGACGGTGATTTGAGAAGGCCTGAGATGGATAATAGCTTCGGCAGGCATGACTACTTCCGTGACGTCACTGACAGGGTACTAGGATCAAGAACGACAAAGATAGAAGCCATACGTGATGAATTAGCAGATATCGGCTTCCTGACTAACTCCACCAGCGACGGAAAACTGGAGAACACCAAGAACAGCGGAAAACTTGGAGACGCAAGAGATGAAGCCATAGGCCTCATCGATGATATCAATGATTTCCTTGATTCACTGGAGGGAGAAGGCCTTTACAGCAAATTCAGAGAACTGAATAGACTTGAAAACAGTATCAAGGAACAGGAGGAGCTTGTCACTAAGTTAGAGAACGCAGAGAAACAGGAAAAATACAGGAAAGGCCTCGAAATAATTGAAGAGCTGGAATGCCTTGATGATAAAAGAAAGGCCTTGAGAAAAGAGGAAAACGATGTTAGTGAGCTTGAAGAGTTAAAGCGTGCGGCTGAAGAGTTCGAGGCCTCCGGTAAAGCACCGGATAGATGGAGTAAAGCAGCCTTGATAAGCGGATTGAGTTCAGCGGCTCCAGCTGTAATTTCATTGTTCGCTCAAGGTATCGTACAGATACTGATGGCTATTGCAGCACTGATCGGTGTAGCAGCAACTATTTACTTCATATACAGATATGTGGAGGCCTCGGGAGAATTATCTGAGACAGAAGCAGAAAGAGATGATTTAATTGATGAAGCCGAGGCAAAAGGCCTTTCAGCTTCCTCACTTCATGATGTAGTGGAGAAGATCGAGAGTTACAGTCGGGAAGTGGAGACGGAGATAGATGAAGTGGAGCAAGAGAGACAGAATTTATTGCAGGATCTTTCAGCGATCTTCGGCGAGAACAGGAAAGGCCTGCAGGAGTGGAGAGAGTTCATAAATGAGTACAGTGAAAGCTTTGAAGCAGTTGATGAGGATTTCGATCAAGGTCTTGAAGAAGCCGAGGAAGAGCTCCAGGAGATGAAGAACAGGATAGATGAGATAGAGGATGAGATCAGAAGCAAGAAACGTAAAGTAGAAGGCCTCGGAAAAGAATTCTCCAATACAGTCGATGAGAGATTCCTAGAAGAGCCAGTGGAAGTTAATTCTATTGAAGATCTTTCAAGGGCAAGGGATCAGCTTGAACAGTTTGTCTCAAATCTGGATGAAAATGTTGAGGCCTCTAGAGAGGCTATTGCGATCCTGGAGGAGATGGAGCAGGATGAAGGAGACGAGTTCAACAGATTGTTCGACGATAGTTATGCAGTGCAGATGTTCAGCGAAGCAACAGAAGGAAACTACACCGATATCAGATATGTGAAGGAGGAGAACAGGCTTGAAGTTGAACGTGCAGACGGCAGAAATGTTACGCCAGATCAACTGAGTCAGGGAACGTACGATCTGCTTTACATGTCGATAAGACTGGGCCTTGCACAGGAGATACTTGACAGGCCTGGTTTCCTGATACTTGACAGCGCATTCACTCATTCGGATGTTGAGCGTATAGAGAAAGAAGTTGAGTTCCTTCAGAAGCTTGAAGAAAAGGGCTGGCAGATAATCTACCTGACGTACAGAGAAGACACCAAAAAAGTATTTGAAGAGTACACAGATGTGAAAGGCCTTGATAGATTTGATTACAGTAGTTAACGTGTATCAAGCACCAGTTCGTCCTTACTTTTCAGTCTCCACCGTATCCTGTCGTCTTCCTGAAGGCCTGTGATCGCTGCCAGTTCATCCGGCAGATTCACCTTGAATCCTTCACTTGTTTTCTCAACTTTGTGATCTGAGTCTCCTTTTTTCTCCCTCAGGCTGTAGGCCTGAAGTTCGCTTGAATCAAGTTTGTCCTCTACTTCTTTACTGTGTTCAGTGAACCATATCTCGCAGTTGATTCCTTTGAAGTCCTTCAACCATTTCAGCTGTGTATGCCGTAAACCGTCTTTATCCGACTTCACCTCGACGAATAGATACTGTCCGCTGTCGCTGAAAGCCATAAAATCCGGGACTCCAGACCTGAAAACATTTCCGGTCTCTCCTTCAATATCTCTGGAAATCCGCTGACTTACTTTCTCCGATACCTCCGGATACCTTCCCTTGATATCTTCCAGGACACCGGGAGTAGTCCTGACAACGTTATCCCATTTATTCTCGAGCATACCTTCAACGTATTTTTCAGTCCTGTTCAGAGAGGCCTCTTCCTCGAACGGAATCATAGTTCGGATATCTTTTAGAGAATCTTTTATCGTTCACTGGTCGGCTGGACAAGTTTTTTCTGTAATTTTAAATATTTCCTTAAGTTAACGGTTCGAAAAGGGTAATGCAATGAAAGGCCAGTCCCAGACCAACTCGTTCTTGGCGATCGCTGCTGCTTTAGCCTTACTGGCAGGAGTAACAGCACTTTCACTGACCGATCCTGTCCACGACGTTGCAGCACCCGGAGACTTCATAGACAGTGACGGCGACGGAATACAGGTCGACGAACCTGCACTGAACAGGACAGTAGAATCAGGAGGCCTTGAAGATACCGCAGAATACGCATCGGAAGGAGGCCTTGTAAACGACATGGCTGAAGATCTGGCGCAGTTCATATCAGGAGAGGAGATCGATTCCGGAGATCCTGAAATCAATGATACACTTCCAGAAATGGGGGAAAATGAGAGTCTTGATAATGTTACTCCTCCGGATGAAGAACCTGAACTTGACAACATAACTGAACCGGGAGAAGATGATTCAGGTATCCTTGAAGACTTTTTGAATACTACGTCTGAACTGATTAACTTCGAGGAGGAAAGTGAAGAAGAGGAGTCTGATGAACAAGATTCTGAGACAGAACGCGAAGGCCTCCTGCCTGACATACCGGATGGAGTGCTGGCAGCTCTTCTGCTTTTGATGACAGGCCTGGCGGCTGCTGCACTTTACAGAAGCGATGTAGATACTAAAAAGCTTCTCAAGCAGATAATCAGGAAGGCTCGGGAACTTGTGAAGGCAGCGCCAGATATCTTCAGACGGTTAATCGTCAATACAGCAACACTCCTTTCCAACACTGTCCAGAAATTACTGAAGACTCTAGTCGATTTAGCTAGAAGACCGGTATCAACGGCCAGTGAGATCAAGGAAGGCCTCACAGTAAAAATCATCAATATCCATAAGTGGTTGCTTTCTCTTCGTGACGGAGGTTGGAAGCGGAAGATCAGAGAAAATCTTCCTGTAAAGGAGGAGCCGGAAAACAGTCTTGAGTACGTCTGGAGGCTTCTCAAGAGAAAGGCAGGTGTTGAAAATGATAATACGTATACTCCTCTTGAAGTTGGAGGCCTGGCGCTTGAACATGATCTTGATAGAGAGACTGTTGGAGATATAGTTGAGGCCTACAGGCTGGAGCAGTACTCCAGTGAGGGTTATACAGGAGAGCTTGATATCAGTGAGTGGCGGAAGAATCTGGGTGATGAGAGTGAGTAAGGCAAGGACACTGCTGGCCGTCTTTGGTATTGTTCTTGTTGCGGCTGCGGTAGCTTTGCTTACTGTTCCAGAGCTTTACCAGGTTGTAGGTGTGTCTGATGAGGTGCTGATGATTGCTGCATGGGTTATGACTGCCGTTCTTCTATTCTACGCTTTAAGGGCTTTTAGTATTGATACTCCTGAGGCAGAGGAGCTTTATCTGAGGCCTGATAATCCTCCTGAAACTGTTGAAGATCCTGAAGGCGATCTGAAGCTGGAGATGAAGGATAATGATGAAAGATTCCGTGAAACAGTGAAGGATGTTCTGAAGGAGATATACGGTAAAAGTGAGGAAGAGGCGGAAAACCTGATTGAAAGTGGAGAATGGACTGAAAACGGTGTTGCAGCTGCTTACGTTGATAAATCTGTTAGTTACCCTGTGCTGGAAAGATTGAGGGAGTGGATAGAGGACTCCGGCACCGAAGAACGAAGAAGGAGCGAAACAGTTGAAGCAATAGAAAATCTTTACAGCAAAGGTGATAGAGATGAATGAAAGCTACAGGGCCTGGAGCTATGCACTCCCGGTAACAGTCACGTTGATCCTGCTTGGAGTAGTCTCCGGAAGACCAGAGTTCTTCGTGGCAGCAGTGATACCTGCAGTATTCATCCTTTTCTCAAAGATTTCAAGAAGTCCCTCAGAGGAAGCACTTGAACTTGAAAGAAGTATATCTGATGAAGCGCCAGGCCCGGGAGAAGAAGTGGAAATAACTGTATCAGCAAAGAACGATGGAAGTACAACCATGACTGATCTCAGGATCGTGGACGGAGTACCCGAAGGCCTCAAAGTTACTGACGGTTCTCCAAGGAGTTCAATCGCTTTATCGCCTGGGAAAGAAAAACAGTTCTCCTACAGTCTTGTAGCGAGGAGAGGAAGCTACGTATTCGAATCTGCGAAGGCAGAGTTCAGCAGCGGCTCCAATAAAAAAGGAGTTGAAGTAGAGGCCTCTGGAGATAAGGAGATACAGGTTGGCACAGAGATACAGGAAGCAGTTCTCCGTGATAAAACAGATCTGCAGACAGGCGACCTGGTGACGAGGGATGGTGGAAGCGGGGTGGAGTTCCACTCTCTACGTGATTACAAGAGCAGCGATCCTATTTCAAGGATTGAATGGAGGCACATGGCTAAGACAGGAGACCTAGCAACAAAAAATTTCAGAGAGGAGAGAAGTGGCAAGATAATAATCGTACTTGATGCAAGAGAAAGCTCAGACAGGAAGGCAGACGAAGGCCATCCAACAGGAGTCGATCTCTCGGCTTATGCTGCCAGGACAGTATTTAAACTACTTGATAAATCAAGGCACAGGACAGGCCTCGCAGTACTCGGAGTAAATCCTGAGGATGTGACTGCGACTTCTGATTCACCGGTTTTACAGTATATCAGGCCTGGAAGCGGTAGAAGGCCTCGACAGAAGATACTCGGTACTCTTGAAGACGTGCAGAAAGCAGATAAGCATGACGAAGATGAGATGACGTCACGGCTTTACAGGATGTTGCCTCCTGATTCTCAGATACTCTTCTTCAGCCCGTTGCTTGATGATGGTCTTGAAGATACTTTGAAACTGCTTGATACTCACGGATTCCCTTCAACAGTTGTAAGCCCTGACGTTACATACGCAGATTCGCCTGCTGCACGGCTTGAAGCAGTTGAAAGAGATCTACGTGTAAAGGAGTTGAGAAAATGGGCTCCGGTAATTGACTGGGATGTCAAAAGGCCTATGTCAATACAGGTATCAAAAGCTCTCAGAAGAATCTATATGAGGGATAAACGATGAGTTTGAGCGAAAAGAACTGGCGTATAACAAGGCTTGGAGCAATCGCAGTCGCAGTACTGTCTGCAGCGTATATTTACGCAGTGATGGAGGCCTCAGTATTCGATCAATCGCTTGTACTGGCGGCTGCTTCAGGTGCTTTTTACGCTGTTGCATCCAGATTAGCAGGCGCTGAAAGATTCGGTTCGATGGCTAGGCCTGTTTCTTCTTTCCTATCAATGACTTCTGGAGTACTGTTGATAGCAGCTGCCGCAGTCTTCACACAGTCATCCTTTGAGGTACTGTCTGCTCTAGTAACTCTCGATCAAGGTATCTCCACAATCCTGCTCTCAGTATTCACAACTTTGGTCGGAGCAGGAGGCCTCATTCTAGGTTCGTACTTCATAATGAACGGAGTCATACTCGTTCTCTCTGAGAAACTTGATGAGGGAACTCCTGTAGGCCCTCAGTCATCTGATCTGGTTTTCACGGGAATCCTGATAGGGGTAACTGTTCTATCAGTCGCAGGCACTGCATTCCTCACCGATTTAGAGCCGGGAGCCTACATCACAGCACTTCTCGAGACACTGATCGCTCCTGAGACAGTTCCGGCAACCGTTACAGGCCTCATATTTGTAACAACATACTTCATTTCAGCACGGGCATGGAGGAGCCTACCTTTCAGCGAACTAGTCCCGTCAGATCACAGTGATACTTATGGAAAGCTTGCCAGAGTAGAGCAGTTCTTCCGATTCCTGGCAGTCCCTGTAATAGGCCTCCTGATAGCTCTCAATGATTCACCGGAGATGCTTGAAGCAGCAGTCCTTGGAGGCCTTGACACACCTGGTTTCAGGGAATTCATGCTATACCTGATTTTTGCCTCCATCTTGGCCTTTGTAGGAGTGAAAGTTATTCAGGCCTTCACAGGTGACAGGGAGTGGATGAAAAGTCTGGCACCTTACCTCCTTTTCACAGGCCTTGCATGGCTGATCGCTCCATACGTCGCAATAGTGCTGGATGTATTCGCCTCCACCGCACCGGAACTAATCGCAACGCCTGTAGAGGAGATGCTTGCAGAACTTGGACAGAGAAACACAGGCCTTGTATTCCTGACAGCAGCATCAGGCCTTTCATTCCTACTCAAATCATTTACAGGTCTGCTGAAAGGCCTCGGATTCGTATCGGAAGGCCTTGAAGGAACAGGTTTCTCGGCTTTCGGGGTACTATCTGTTGCTCTGGGCCTGTATATTTTCCAGGCCTCTCCATCATCAGTACTACTGTTCACGGGGGTTGCTCTTTCAATGGTAGTCTGGGAGATCGGAAGACGCTCTACGGTTCTTGGCATGGAGGTAGGTAGAGAAGGAGCATCGATGCAGGGAGAATTTGTACAGGTATTATTGAAGCTGGCAGTAGCACTTATAGCGATAGTTGCTGCAGAAACAGTTCTTGTGTTACTGAGTCAGGTAGGTACACCAGCAATACCGGGTTCGGTCGCACTCATGGTATTTCTTCTGGCTGTGTCCGGAGTGCTACTTGTATCTATGGCGTTGAAGGATTTTCTCTAGAATCAGTCTCCTGTGTTTCAGGGACTTCAGTATTCTCGATCACTGACCTGGCCACTTCCTGTTTGTCCACATTATCTACTTCTGCCTCCGGTGTAAGTACAAGCCTGTGATGCAGTACCTCAGTGGAGATCGCCTTCACATCTGTGGGAGTGACGAAGCTTCTTCCCCCGATAAGTGCCTTGGCTCTTGAGGCCTCGAAAAGCCTCTGGATGCCTCTCGGCGATACTCCGACTTCCACTCTTTCATCCTGTCTGGTGTTTCTTCCGATGTTGACGATGTAGTCTCTTATCTTTTCATCTGTCTCTACGTCCTCTACTGAGGCCTGTATATGTCTTACTTCTCTGGCGTTGACTGCCTGTGAGGCCTTTGGCATCTGTTTGTCTCTATCGGCTCTTCCGTCCAGTATTTTTCTTTCACCTTGTCTATCCGGATATCCGATCTCTGTTTTGATCATGAATCTGTCTCTCTGGGCCTCTGGAAGTGCGAATGTTCCTTCCTGTTCTACAGGGTTCTGTGTGGCGATCACGAAGAATGGTTCAGGGAGTTGACGTGTCTCGTTGTCTACTGTTACCTGTTTCTCTCCCATTGCCTCCAGTAGAGCTGCCTGTGTTTTTGGTGGTGCTCTGTTGATCTCGTCTGCGAGGATTATGTTTGAGAATATAGGTCCTTTCTTGAACTGGAACTCTCCTGTTTCCTCGTTGTATACATGGCTTCCTGTGATATCACCTGGCAGGAGATCCGGTGTGAACTGTATCCTGTTGAATGACAGGCCCATAGAACGGGCGAAGCTTCTGGCAGTAAGAGTCTTCCCTGTACCAGGCACGTCTTCCAGTAATACGTGACCTTTCGCAGAAATACCTGTCATAACGGTTTTCAGGAACTCGTCATCTGCAATCACTGCAGAGGATACAGAATCGAGAACTTTGTCTATATCTCTGGAGGCCTTGTCAATTCCCATATACTGCATTCTTTGTTCTCATACGTTTAAAGAAGTAATTCTGTAAAAAGGCCTCCACTAATCGAATAGAAGTGTTTTTATTGTTTGGTAACAATACTCGGTTCAGTATGTCTGAGTTTGTTGTTGATATTGATCCTGATAACTGGAGTAGGGCGTTTGAGGTCCTTGATTACTATTTTGTAGATGATCAGGACATGATGCAGGCCCTCGGAATAGGTAGTCCTCAGACGCTTCATGAACAGAGAAATGGAGAAAGAGAGTTTATGGATAGTGTAGTGGCAGGAAATATATTGACAGTACTTAATGACACTGAACCTGTAATCCAACTGGGTGATTCTCCGTATGACCATATAGAGGATACTTACAATGCATGGGGAGAAAGAGCAGAACTGGAAGATGGTGTTGCTGAATTCATTTTTGCCACTTACTCCCGGAAAGAGCTTGCCGAAAAGGCAGATGTCGACAAGAGAAGAGCTGTAGACTACAAAAACGGTGAGAGCAATCCGACAGTAGAATTATTCGAGGAATGTTTCGAAGAAGTAAATGATGCAATGAACGCTGTATTTCATCCTGAGATGGATGTTTATCCTTTAGGAGCCTACTCTAGCCCTGAATATAGAGATGGGCGTCACGCATTTATAGAAAACGCCGATCCGGAACAACTCGCTGATATTAATGAAGCTGTGCGTGATGTGAAGTGGCTTGAAGAGGAGAGGCCTATGGGATATACAGGGATTAAGAAAAATATCGAGGCCTTGGAAGAGATGAAGGACGTTGTTACGAATCCTCTTCGATCAGAGGTATCGGGTAGGTCGCTCACTTCCTCATCTCCATTCTTCCATGGAGTTACAGAGGCAGGAATAGCAGATAAAATAGCTGGAGAGGCCTCTAATTATTCAATTAATGTTTCAGAGACGTATCTTGAGACATTGACTTATATGATTCGCTAAAAATTTCTCTCGAAAGCAAAGTCTAATAAAGATTCTGCCAGATGATTTTTACTTGTGAGTGACAAAATTCTACTTGAGGATTTTTACAGTGAAAGAATTGCGTCTCTAGATCAGATGTCGGCTACCTACGGCTTTATCAGAGAGGAGTATGATCAAGGTATTTCAGAGATAGTTGATTCTCTTGAGATGGATTATACATGGATTGGAGCTTCAGGTGACGGAGTAGATATCTTTTACAGTGCACTTGCGGAGGAGTTCGACATGCTTGAAGATATTGGAAAAGACAGTACTTACCGGATAAAGGCCTCTAAAGAGGATTTTCAGGTGCTCGAAGAGAGACTTGATCAGCACTTCAGTAGGGGATATGATAGGTCTGAACTTGTCGGCATCCTCAGAGCAGAGTTTCCTGAAGTTTCACAGAGAAGATTTCGTGAGGAAGATGATCTGCCTACAGAACAGCCTTACAAAAGTCGTTTTGGAGGCTGGAACAATGCTCTCTGGAGTGCAGGCCTTCCTACCGAAGATCAATTAACGGATCAGGAGCTTGAACATCAGCTGATAGCAAAAACTCATGATCTTAATGACAAGAGAGATTTACTTGTTGAAACTGCTTCAGCCCGAGATATCAACTCTTCAGAAGGAATGAATAACGAGAGAAGCTTTCAGGAGACCTTTGGAAGTATAGAGGACGCCTATGAAAGCGCTGGCTTGGGTAATATCAGATTAATCGAAAAAGAGATGGAGGAATGGAGATCTATAATATATACGCCCTACTCCGATATAATTGAAGTATCAACGAAAGACGTAGGCCACAAGCTTTGAATTTCAGTCAGAGGCCTTGTCTGCACGTATATAATCCATTCCGGGCAGGCTTCCTGATTCTCCATTGAGTATTGCCTGTGCCTCTGCAACTTCGGCAACTTTCTTCTTTTCTGTTTGATCGAGCAAGTCGAAGGGCGAATCGTATTGATTATTTTCTTTGAATTCCTCTAAGGCCTCCTCATGTCCAAGTGCTTTGAAGGCCTGATCGTATAGCTCGGCGTGTTCCTGATATGCATCTTTGAAGTTCATTGTATAGAGAAAAGACACTCCAAACTGATTTTAACTTTTTCCCAATCAATTTGATTGAAAGCTGTTTTGAGGCCTGTTTTCAGTAAGATTTAAAATAGGATTACGGTTTTCCAGTGATGAAGGTTTAAAATAAGTTGTTGTCTCTGAATTGATAGTAGCGATCTATGACTGGAGTTAGAGGCTCAGCATCTTTAGTTAATGCAGAGGGTTTTAATCTGTATAGAATTGTGACGACATTCGCAGTGTCTTTCAGCTTTTACATGATCTTGGCCGGAAGCATCACTATTTTCAACATAGTTACTGCTGTACTGACAGGTTTGATAGTAGCCTTAACTCTATCCAACGTTATGCTTCAATCCGATGAATCAAGCCACTTAACTACAAAGACATTTAGGTTTATTGTTTACGTTCCCTTAATATTAAAGGAAATTATAAGAGCAAATTTCAAGACTGCTTTCACTATCTTAAGTCCAAACATGCCTATAGATCCTCGAATGATTGAATACAGGCCTCAAGTAAAAAGTAATTCAGCTTTGACTCTTTTAGCGAACAGTATAACTTTGACTCCTGGAACATTAACAGCAAAGATGTCTAAGGATACGTTTCATATTCATACTCTTGATGCTGATTCTCGTGAAGGTTTGAGATCCGGTTCTATTGAACGCGGCGTACAGTACGTTTTCGGACAACAAAGCGATTCTGGAGGTAGAGGTGAACAGAAACGAATCTAGCCGAGATATCAATCAACACTCTTTTCCTTGTATCTGCAGGAGTCCTGGTGCTATTAGCTGTTCTGATGATTTATAGAGCGGTTAAAGGCCCTACTATGCAGGACAGGATTCTGGCAATAAACGTTCTGGGAACCAACACAGTAGTCATACTAGCTCTACTATCTGCAGCTCTGGAAACTCCTTATCTACTTGATATGGCAATGATCTATGCCTTACTCAACTTCGTTCTGGCAGTTGCAGTATCCAAATTTACAGTTGAAAGAGGTGGAGTAATATGATAGAAACACTGAGAGTAGTGATCATCTCCCTCCTCCTTGCTGGAGGCATATTCTTCACAGCCATCTCAGCCATCGGAATAATAAGGCTTCCAGATGTCTACACACGCTCCCACATGGCATCAGAAACCGATACATTAGGCGCAGGCCTCACACTTGCAGCAGTCGCAATAGCACTGGGATGGCAAGCCCAGACAGTACTAACTATACTTCTGCTTGTATTCATATTCATAACTAATCCAACTGCAGCACACGCAATCGCCAGATCCGCCCTGAATCAGGGAATAGAAATGTACGAAGTAAAGGACGGTGAAAAAAGATGATAAGCGGCCTCGAAATCCCGTTCGTACAGATAGCTCTACTACTTTTCATACTGATAACAAGCATTTCAACAGCACTACTCAAAGATGTCCTGGCCTCCATAATCCTTTTCACCTCCTACAGCCTCGGGATGGCCATTTACTATGTCCTGCTACTGGCGCCCGACGTCGGAATGACAGAAGCAGCAGTAAGCGCCGGAATAACAACGATACTCCTCCTACTAACGATTGCAAAAACAGTTCATCCTGGCCACCAGGAAGTCCTGGAAGACATCGAGTGGAAGGCCTTGATACCGCTGACATTCATGGTGCTGATACTGGCGTTGAACCTTACTCACTTCCCTGCATTGGGTGATCCAGAGGCCTCTGCCTGGAATAATCCGGTGACTCAGTATTACATCGAGAATAGTTACGAGGATCTCGGAGTACAGAACACAGTGACAGCTGTGCTGGCAGGTTACAGAGGGTTCGATACGTTGGGTGAGGCTGTCGTGGTATTTGCAGCAGGGATTGCTTCGTTAATCGTTTTACACAGGGAGGTGTTCACTGATGCGCAGGGATGATCACGAGCTATCTATAATCAAAGATCACTGCATTGACAGTCTGATAATAGAGACAACTATTCGATTTGTCGCACCTTTTGTACTCACCTATGGATTCTTCATGACATTTAACGGAGCCAGTACTCCGGGGGGAGCATTCCAGGGAGGCACTATAGTAGCTGCCACCATACTGATGATAGCTTTCGGCCTCGGAATAGATGATATACGTAGAAAAGTCAAAGGAAGCTATCTCATAGATTTGATGATAGCAGGAAGCCTCATATTCAGTATAATAGGCCTCATGGGACTGGCTTTCGGAGGAAGCTTCTTCAACCACCAGTTTTTCACTCAACTAGGGATCGAAAATGGCGTCAAATGGAGTATGGAGGCAGTAGAAGTCGGCGGAGTATTCCTTATAATAGTCGGCTCATTCGTAGGCCTTTTCTTCGTCATAGGCTCCGGCTTCAAACCCTTCAGAACAGGAGGTGAGGAGCTATAGCTCTGGAGATCCTATTCAATCAGTACACGTATCTATCGATGATCATACTACTGGCTCTAGGCCTTTACATGATGATAGCCAGTCCAAATCTTGTGAAGAAAGTGATAGGCCTCAATATCTTCCAATCAGCTATCTTCCTGTTTTTCATCTCCACAGCATACGTTGAAGACGGCTCTATACCGGTAGTATACCCTGAAGCATCCGGAATGACACACGTCAGCCCTTTGCCTCATGTGATAGTGCTGACAGCGATCGTTGTTGGAGTGGCACTGACTGCTGTAGCGCTGGCGCTGATCATAAGAATCTACTCGGAGTACGGAACCCTGAATATACGGGAAATTGAAGAGGTGAATCAAGCTGAACATTGAAGCTGCTTTACCTCTCCTGATAATGCTGCCTATCATCGGATCCACTTTCCCGCTGATAGCCAGTAAAATCAAGGAAGAATACAGTGGAGGCCTCGTAACAGCGATCCTCTTGACGTGCCAGAGCATTGTTGCAGGGCTTGTTGCCTACAGTGTTTACTCCAGAGGCCCGATACTCTACGGTGTTGGAGGAGAAAGTCTGAGCAGGCCTGAAGGCTTCGCCATCGGTGTGGAGTTACTTGCTGATGAATTTTCGGCAATACTCGTGCTTCTGGCCAGTTTAATTACTCTTTCAACTGTGATCTATGCCGTCAGGATTTCATCGAGAAGTCCAACTTTCCTCAGTGGAGTGCTTCTTCTTATTGGAGGTATCATGGGTGTCCTGATGACTCATGATGTATTCAATCTCTTCGTCTTCCTGGAGATAACAGGGATAGCAACCTACGCCTTGATAGCAAGCGGAAAATCGAAGGAATCCTCTCTTACATCATTCAAATATCTTCTTATCGGCACTACTGGGGCCTCGCTGTACCTGCTGGGAGTAGGCTTCCTTTACATGACTACAGGAACACTCAACATCTCCGATCTCTCAACAGTACTGGCCGGAGAAGGATTCATAGATGAACCTCTATACGGAAACCCGTTAGTTCAACTCAGCTTTGCATTTATCTCAACAGGCCTCCTGATAAAATGCGCCATCTTCCCGCTACACACATGGCAGCCGGACGCCTACGACTATGCACCACACTCTATCACAGCACTAATCGCAGCACTCGTATCCACGGCTTCAGCATACGTATTCGGCAGACTACTATTCAACGTCTACACACCTGAATTCTTCGTGGCCAACCCGTTAGCCGCAGAAATAATCATAATTGTATCAGGCCTCAGCGTAGTAGCAGGCAGTGTACTGGCAGTCATGCAGGAAAACATCAAGAGAATGCTGGCTTACTCATCAGTATCACACTTCGGACTGATACTCGCCGCCTTCGCCGCAGCAGTACAGCCATCCGGCAGCATAGAGGCCTTGATCGGAGGCATTATCCACCTCACAGGCCACGGACTGGTCAAGGCAGGAATGTTCTTTGGAGCAGGCCTCCTGATAATATACACAGGAAGCAAGAATATACATGACTTCAGAGGCCTCGGTGAAAAACTAAGAGGGGTATCCGGATCAGTTTCATTAATGGGAATAGTGCTGATCGGTGTTCCACCTAGTATCGGTTTCCTGGGCAAATGGTATATCGTTCTGGGAGCCATTAAATCGGAGATGTGGGTTCTGGCAGGCCTCGTACTCTTCAGCACATTGCTCACGCTCATGTACGTTGCAAAACTGGTTGAGACACTGTTCTTCAGCAATAAAGAGAGTTCAGGAAGCCGGGTCAAGATATACAGAGTACTGGTACTGATCCCTGTATTTTTCGCCTTACTGTCTGTACTGCTGGGATTCACAGGCAGTGCCTGGTTCGACGGTTTGATGCCGTTCGCTGAAGAGGTGATGAATAAGTGACAGAGCAGGTGGTAGCTGATGTAAGGCCTCTACTTGCTGTCGTGGTTTCTCTTGTGGCGGCGGCGTTGATCCTTCTGTCAAGCAGGAGGCCTGATTTAAGGGAGGGCTGGTCTGTACTCGCCGCTTTTGTTAAGTTTGGTATCGTGTTGAGTATGCTTCCAGGTGTTTTATCCGGTAAAGAGTATTACTGGTCTTTCGGGCAGTTTATTCATGGTATAGAGTTCGCATTGAAGGTGGATATGCTTGGAATGCTGTTTGCCTTGCTCTCCAGCTTCCTGTGGATATTCACTGTATTTTATACGGCCGGCTACATGCGTAGTCTTAGTGAGGCTAATCAGACAAGGTTTTTCGCAGCTTTCGCTGCCAGTCTTTCCACAGCTATCGGCATTGCTTTTGCCGAGAATCTTTTGACAATATTCATTTTCTATGAACTGCTTTCCGTAGCGACTTATCCTCTTGTAGCCCACAACGAGGATGAAGAGGCCCGTGCAGCAGGCAGAAAGTATCTGGCCTACACATTCTTTGGAGGAGGATTCCTTGTACTTGGAGGAACTGCAATGGTGCATTCTGCTGCCGGTACCACAAGCTTCGGTGAAACAGCTGCAGGCCTCGCAAATGCCGATCCATTACTGGCTCAGGCTGCCTTTGCGTTCCTAATCCTGGGCTTTGGGACTAAAGCTGCATTGATGCCTTTCCATTCATGGCTTCCGGATGCAATGGTGGCGCCGACACCTGTTTCCGGCTTACTCCATGCTGTTGCTGTAGTTAAATCAGGGGCCTTCGGAATATCAAGAGTATTCCTTGACGTATACAGTCCGGAGTTAGTGGTGGAACTTGGCTTGCATATCCCTGTAGCAGCACTGGCGGCATTCACCTTCATCACCGCATCGTTTATCGCTCTGAAGAAGGATCATCTGAAGAGGAGGCTGGCTTACTCCACTATATCGCAGCTCTCCTATATCGTACTGGGAATCGCATTGTTGACACCGTACGGTATAGTCGGAGGATTGCTTCACATACCTGCACACGCATTCATGAAGCTTACACTGTTCTTCTGTGCAGGAGCAATCCATGTAGAAACGCACAAGGATTACATCAGCGAACTCGCAGGCGTAGGCAAAAGGATGCCGACAACTATGAGGGCCTTTGCAGTTGCAGCCGCAGGCATGGCAGGCCTCCCACTATTGGCTGGATTCGTCAGCAAGTTCTATCTGGTGATTGGATCAATACAGATGAATGATCCGGAAGTGATGTTCGGAGAACCAGCAGTTGCAGGCCTTGTATTTGCCGCTGCTCTTGTTTTCTCAGGCGTGCTGAATATCGCCTATTTCTGGCCTGTAGTGTACACAGCTTTCTTTGAAGATGAGGAGGATCATCGCTCCAAGCCGCTTCTGGACAGTGTACTTGGAGGGGAGAAAGAGGCCTATGATTACACGTGGGATAGCCGTAACTTCCTGAATGAAACGACGTGGCTGATGCTTCTACCGATATTACTGGTCGTTACAGGAGCGGTAATACTGGGAGTTGTTCCTCAGCACTTTGCATTCCTTGAACTGGCTATTAATATCGCGGAAAATGCTACAGGTATGGAGGTGAGGCCTTGAATGGATCCTGTAGCAATACCTCCATTCGTTCTAGTGTTTGTGGGTGCTCTGGCACTTTATTTCCTGCCTAGAAGGCTTGGCTTCAGTATGGGGATTCTTTCCGTGATTTCAGCGGGCTTTATCATAGCTACTCTTTCCTACGGTACGTATCACGAGTATACAGTGTTCGGTGTATTTGATGTAGTGCTGTTCAGACTGGATGTGTTCAACGCATTGATTGGAGTGATCTTTGCATTACTGGGGTCTGCGGCCTTACTCTACAGCTATGCCAGTGAACTACCTGAAAAAACGGCAGCTGTAGCTCTTTTCTACATGGCCTCTACCTTCGGAGCGTTATTTGCTGGTGACTGGCTTACACTGCTTATATTCGCCGAACTGATGGCTGTAACCAGTACAGTACTTGTCTGGCAGTACGGAGGAGAAGCAGTACGGGCAGCATACAGATACGCACTGGCACACGGTATAGCAGGCACACTCATGTTCATGGGAGTAGCATGGCACTACATCTCTGCTGGAAGCCTCGAACTTACAGCGACCGGTATCGCCAGCGGATGGCCTACCTTACTGATGATCCTCGGAATAGGGATCAACTGCGGATTCATAGGCCTCCATATGTGGCTTCCTGACACTTATCCGAGACCTCACTTCGCAGCATCCGTCTTCTTGAGCGTCTTCACTACTAAGACTAGTGCCTATATTTTGTTCAGGATCTTCCCTGAAGGCGGTGCAGCACTGGCACTGGCGTATATGGGAGGTGCGATGGCGATCTACGGAGTGATCTTCGCTCTTCTCCAGCATAACATGAGGGCGTTGCTTTCTTACCATATTCAGGCACAGATGGGATATATGATAGCAGGGATAGGCCTTGGACTGTATCTTGGAGGTGAGGCCTTGAATGTAGGTGTAGGTGGAGCTACTGCTCATCTCGTCAATAATATACTGTTCAAGTCTTTGCTTTTCATGGCTGTCGGAGTCATAATCTACAGGACCGGTATCGAAAATCTCTACGAACTGGGAGGCCTCTACAAAGTTATGCCTCTGACTTTTGCTGCTTTCCTTCTAGGAGCTCTTTCAATCACAGCTGTTCCAGGCTTCAACGGATTTATCAGTAAAGGCCTGATTCTGGACGCAGCTAACCCAGTTTATTTTGGAGGCGGAAACACTGTTATTTACTGGATGCTGATGATAGGGGCAGTAGGGACATTTCTTTCGTTCATCAAGCTAGGATACTACGTCTTCCTCCACAACAAGCCGGAATTGAATGTTCAGGATGCCAACAGGCTTCAAACAGTCAGTATGCTGTTTATCGGAGGCTTCTGCCTTCTATTAGGTGTTCACTGGACTGCCTTCGTTGAAAAACTGCCTCTACTCGGCGCTGATATAAGGCTACAGCCTTACAGCGCAGGGCATCTACAGGATGCCTTAATGCTTTCAATAACAAGTCTCGTTGTCTTCAAGATAATCAGGAAGCCTCTGTCCAGTCTACACATCAGTGATCCGGCCTCACTGCAGTATCCACTGATCTTCCATTTAACAGAGCTAATCACAGGCCTCATCTCCAGAATCTACGGTCCAGTCGATAACACCGTGAAGAAAGTAGTCAGAAAGCTTTACTCCAAGTGTAGTGATCCTGAAAGCTTTGAATCCACCGTTAATACTCTCCTGCAGAGAGATGAAGATATAAGGCCTGGAGCAGGCCTGAATGAGGCATTGCTTATTGTAGTTACGTTCCTGACTCTGATGCTGGCATTATTCACTATGATCTGAGAAAGAATTTCTTCAGTCAGAGGCCTATTCTCTTATTTCTATTTCGAAGTCACTGGTTTCTGTGTTGATCGTGTCTACGACTTCTCCATCTTCAACTACTGTTATCTCAACTCCTTCTTCTGTGGCTTCCGGATCATCTACTTCCACGGTTTCATCCAGTTCCTCTCCTTCAAGGAATTCGATGAGTTCTTCATCGTCCTGTGCTGTGAATACGTTGCTTGTGTCGGCGTCAACGAAGCTTGTGAATGCTACTCCTGCGCTGTCAAGAGGCACTACTCTCACCTGCCAGTACATTTTGTCGTCGACGATGACTGGTAGAGGCTCTATAGGTGCGAATCCTGAGTTACTGTCCTGATCAGCCCAGTCAACTCTGCTGTTAGCCTGTCTAACGAAGTTGACTGCTCTGTTGGCTCCTATGAGGCCTTGATCTCTGTCTAGTCTGTAGAGTTCGTATTCGCCTGTTACTCCGTCGACTGTCCATATCTCGAAGAGGCCTGATGCATCTCCGAACGGTTCTGTCGCGATGAATAGTTCAGGGTTGTCCTCTGTCAGTATCATGAACGGCTGGTCGTTGTCGAAGCCTGGTATAGGTGCTACCTCCAGCTGGTTTTCGTGGAAGAACCATTTGTTGATTATTCCTTCTCTGTACTCCATTGCGGAGATGTAGTTTCTGGCCAGGTCGAAAGGATAGTTTCTCTGGTTCTGAAGTATTTCGTGTTCATCAACGTTCTCTGATTCAACGTATTCGATATTTCCGTCGCTATCCGTCAGTGCAGTTCCGCCCCATTGAGGGACTGTATGTACTATAGGGAAAGTGAAGCGGAAGTCGTACTCCACGTACGGAGTGGCGATGTAGTTACTTCCGTCGTGCTCCAGTGCGAAGTGGTCCTCGTAGTTCACGAAGTAACGCTCCTTTCTCTGCACCCAGTTAATGTTATCTCTTACCTGCATACCGATTCCGACATCCATCTCCTCGCTGTTGTAACTGATATTTGAACTGCTTGTAGTCATATCCGCATAAGCCGCACCACGCTGATCGATAAGGAAAATATTCGCCAATCCATCAGGACTCAACGGATAACTCCACTGAGGAGTACCATCCTCTGCAATAGCTATATCACTGGAAGAAAGTCTGTGACGCGGCTCCTGAAGACTGTTCTCAGCGAACTCATCAGCAACATTCCTCGGCAGTATACGGGGATTCTCCTGATCCATGCTTGGAAGAGTATCGATTTCAGTCAGCTCTTCCTGAACATCCTCCGCCATCGCAACATTAGTATACGCATTCTCCAAGACACCGCCTACAAGAACAAAA
>JALDAN010000036.1 GCA_022729355.1 Candidatus Nanohalarchaeota archaeon
GAGCCTTCATCCGTATACTTCATCCTGCCGGAACAACTATCCATAAACACGGGATACATACTTCTGGGTCTCCTTGTAGGCCTCTATCCGCTCGGACAGTTCGTTGCCACACCGATACTTGGAGAAATAAGTGACATATACGGAAGAAAGAAAGTAATACAGATATCTATAACAGGGACGATAATCTCAACACTACTGTTCGCGTACGGGATAGTCACAGCCAATATACCGCTTCTACTTGTATCAAGAGTGGTCAACGGCTTGACTGGAGGCCTGATATCCGTTGCACAGGCCTCGATAGCCGATCTAAGTGATAAAGCACATAAATCGAAAAACTTTGGGATTATAGGGATGGCGTTCGGCACAGGCTTCATATTCGGGCCTTTCCTTGGAGGATTCCTCTCTTCAGACTTTTCAAGATACTTTACAACAGTCACGCCGTTCATCTTTGCAGCATTGCTTTCAGGCCTCAGCCTCCTTTACTCCAACAGAAAGCTCGTGGAGACAAGTCCGATGGAGGACAAGAAGATCAACTGGAGAAAGCCTTTGACACAGTTAAAGAAAGGCCTGAAAATAGAAGGCCTGAGGAAAATCTTTGCGACGAACTTCTTCTACTTCTCCGGTTTCGCGTTCTTCACAACGTTTATCCCGGTTTATCTTGTGCAGGAGTTCGGCTTCACGCAGTTCGAGATAGGGAACTTCTTCTTCTACATCGGAGTACTGCTTATAATCGGGCAGGGATACCTGGTGCCGAAGATCTTCTCCCGTATAGCAGAGGAAAAGCTTATGCCGTTCACACTTTTCATAACAGGCCTCTTCATATTCCTCCAGCCGATACCGGCAACACTGATTCCTTTTATGGCAGCAGTAACTTTCTTCTCACTGAATAACTCCGTTACACAGATCGCATTAAACACTATAGTCTCCAATAAGGCCTCCAAGAAAGATCAAGGCCTCGCACTAGGTACAAATCAAAGTGTCAGAGCACTTGCCAACGCAGTGCCCTCCATGCTTTCAGGCGTGGCGGCAGCAATCTACGCTCCCTCCGCCCCGATTTTCATGGCAGGACTTCTTATCATGGCGACTGCAGTAACTTATCTGAAAACAGAAGAACGATCATTCAATCCTCTAGCCCTCAGGAAATAGGGACGTAAAAAAGGCCTTCCAGACGTTTATTCATGTCTGTACCGGCATTTGATTTCAGGTCTGTTCTCCTCTATTATGTTCTGTTTCTCCTCTCTGTTTTCCGGCAGTATCCTTTCTCCGTATTCGCCGCCTCCTCCAGGAATCATCACTATCTCGTCTTCCCTGAACTTTCTGATGGACTCGGCGACTTCTTCATCAACTTTGCTTAAGTTATCGATTTCTTCGTCGATTAGTATAGAGGCCTCCTCGCCAAACTTTTCGTTGAAAGATTCCCATTTCCTCTGCACGGTTTTAGTTGTAGGAGATGAATGTCCAACAGTCAACTGGATAATCTTCGCCAGCGGAGGCAGATGCAGATAATCAACACCGTAACCTGGTTCTCTATCAGAAAGTTCTTCTATTCTATCTTTCACACCTTTCTTGATAGTACCGGAGCATTCCTGACAGCTCCAGTCAAAACCCTTGGCCTCTTCCAAAGAGTATTTCTGATGGCATGAGTTACAGGCACTGCAGTGATACTTTCCTTCACGTGGATCAAGGCCTACGTTCAGTTCCATACTTCCTGAATCTCCGTTGAAAAGCTTCTTCAGGCCTTCAAAGCTTTCACTCTCAAGTTCTGCTCGATTGAATTCCCGGCCCAGTCGGTGAGGCCATGGAGAATGTGCATCACTGTTGGAAAGAAAGATTAAGTCATCGTGATCAGAAATCTTAGATGCCATACCGGAGTCAGCGGACAGGCCTAATTCAAGAAAATCCAGTTTACCTGTCTGTTCACCGTAACACTCCTTCAGTGAGTCCTTATGTCCGTATATGGCGGTGTAAGGTGTGAAGGCGTGGCAAGGCCCGATCAGACAATCATGCTTTTTAGCGATCTCAACTATTTTCTCTCCACAGGCTTTTATCCGAGGCCTTCCCTCTCTCCTGATATCATCACTTAGTTTCTGGAAGTCCCTGTAGGCCTCTTCAACAGCTTCAAGATCGGGGAAGATGATCAAGTGATGTATCCTGTCCTCGTCCTCCACTTCTGTAGTCGGCACGAATCTCACACCATCTCTTTCAAGGTATCCATCCCTTTGCTCAGTCTCCTCTTTGACATGGTGGAGCCATTTCGGATTCAGTATATCGCCGGTCCCGACAATGTCAAGGCCTTTCTTAGAGGCCTCTTCAGCGATCACAGGGATCTTCATCTCCGGTGATACGCCGCCTGAATACTTGCCGTGTATGTGGAGATCGAAGTCAGTCATTTTTACAGGAAAAAGATAGGCCGTCAAGTTAAACAGTATTCCGGTTCGATGCTGTGTACTCTAATCCCAGTCAAAAAAGTATTTTGAGTGTTCTGAAAGACTTTCTCTGATGGGTTCGGTGGTTAAGGTTCCGGTACCTCTTCTTTCTCCCCAGTACCAGTCCTCGTATTCCTCATCATTGATCTCCAAAGCATTCCTTATATCTACAAGAGCTTTACCGATAGCCTTTGAAGTCACAGTTCCGTAAGTCATATCCGACACGTCTTTAGACTTGAAACAGGTATTCTCCGTATCCTCAAGATAACCTATTAGTGTCAGAGAGGCCTGACTAAGACCTCTATCATCAGAATTCGTTAATCCTGTGCTACTTAACTTCCTCCAGTAAGCAGGCTCCTCAAGGGTACGTTCGGACATAGAAATCAGTGGTTCAACGATTCTTTTCAACTTTCTTTAGAGAACAGGTACATTCACTTCAGGAAAGAATGAGCTCAGAGACACCTGATACTTCTGATGATAACGAATCAGATGGAAACAGTGAATCTGCGGAAGAATCTGATGAAGTAGAACAGTCTTCAGAAACTCCAGGAAACTCTGATCAGAGACCTGGATTCGTCAACAGAATGCTTTCAGGCATCTTCGGTTAAAAACATCATTCCTTTCTTCTTTTTTTTAAGCATTTACATCTACTAAAACATGATTGTACAAAATAATCCACTTATTTCAGATTACTGTCGAAAAACACATTTATGGAAGTAGACAACTCAGAACAAAGAATCAGAAACATTCACCAAGATCTCTTGGACGTGTACGGGGAGCAGAACTGGCATGATAACGACGACGGCGTTAGACAGTTACTGATAACGATTCTTTCACAGAACGTAGCAGATACAAATACTGCGAGAGCCGCAGAAAACCTGTTCAACGACTTTGAAAACTACAGAGAAATTGAAGAGGCCTCTGTAGAAGATCTTGCTGATTCAATCAATCCTGCAGGCCTCCCGGAGACAAAAGCGGAAAGAATCCAGAGAACATTAAAGGCCTTGAGAGAGGAAGGCGATCAAAGCGAGTACTCTGTAGAGTTTCTCGGCGAGATGGAGGATTCGGATGCACAGGCCTGGCTTGAAGAGATCAAAGGAATCGGTCCAAAAACTGCATCAGTACTTTTGAACTTCCATTTCGATGCTGACGTTATGCCTGTCGACACACATGTTGAAAGGATTTCCAAAAGATTCAGACTGATCCCGTTCTCAGCATCCAACGGAAAAGCACATGAACTACTGAACGAAGCCGTACCACACGATATAAAGAACAGCTTTCACATGCTACTGATAGAGCACGGAAAGAACAACTGCACAGCCAGAAACCCTACATGCGAAGAAACAAAACTCAAAAAGTACTGTACAAGATACGAATTAGTGGAGAACGGAGATTTAAGTCCTGAACAGTATCCTCCGGAGGCCTCTAAATAATGGATTTTGAAAAAATAGTTAAGAAAAGAAGATCGTATAAAGAGTTCAAGGACAGAGAGGTAGAACTAGAAAAACTGGAGAAGATTTTCAAGTTGACTACAGAGGCCCCTACAGCCTTCAATCTTCAGGCCTACACATTCAAAGTACTAGAATCTGAGGAAGCGATTGAATCAGCTGTGGACTCAGCTATCCCTGAGAATGAATGGATCAAAGACGCGGATAAGATCATCTTACTTGTCGGAGATGAAAGAATCGACACTAACTTGGACACAGTACTGGAGGATTTATTGGAGAAAGATTTCGTCGATGAAAATACTGCTACAGACTACAAAGAAAGAATCACAGGCTACAGAGATAGAGACAACTTATTCAAGACAGGCTGGCTCAACAGAAACACGATGATCCCAGCAACATTCTTCATGCTGGCATGTGAAAACGAAGGCCTAGGAACATGCCCGGTAAGAGGATTCTCCAACGAAAAAATATCAGAAAGCCTAGAGTTGGAAGACTGGGAGAGGCCTAGCCTGATCTTCCCAATAGGCTATCCAGAAAAAGATGAAAGACCTCACAAATGGCGTAGAGACGGAGAAGAAATATTTGAAGTACTATAGATCTAAAGATCTCTTGAACTCTTCAGCATTCTCCAGATGCTCCTCCACAGTTTCTTCGTTCATCCTCTCCAGCGTGGAAGTCATGAAGCTCATCCTCTGAATTTCACTGATTTTGTCTTCATGCTTCTTGATGAAGTTCCAGTAGAGGCCTGTCCAGTCATCTTCCCAGTCCCCGCTTTCGTAGTGGCTCATTTTGTTGATGTAGTTCGAGGAGGAGATATACGGCTTCGTCATCATGTTCTCGTATGCGTACTGGCTCATGCCGTAGATGTTCGGGACCATCACCCATTCATAGCTGTCGATGAACATCTCCATGAACCAGTCGTAGACTTCATCCGGATCGATCTCCAACAGAAGCATGACGTTGCCGAGAACCATCAAGCGTTCGATGTGATGGCAGTAAGCATGATCCAAAGCGTGCTGTATTGAATCATCTACAGGAGGAAGGCCTGTATCTCCTTCGTAGAATTCTTCAGGCAGTTCGTTTTCCGCATCCCAGTAATTTGCTTCGCGCATCTCCGGCTCCAGTTCGTACATCGCTCTGATGAACTCTCTCCAGCCAAGTATCTGGCGGATAAATCCCTCCAATGAGTTCATCGGATAATCATGTTCTTCGTGCTTTGCTAGAGTCTTCTCAATCACTTCTTCAGGAGTCAAGATGCCTATATTTATCGAGGAGGACAGG
Source organism: Candidatus Nanohalarchaeota archaeon (assembly GCA_022729355.1). Lineage (GTDB taxonomy): Archaea > Nanohalarchaeota > Nanosalinia > Nanosalinales > Nanosalinaceae > Nanosalina. Next base: position 5,156 of record JALDAN010000036.1, read on the forward strand.
AGTGAATGGAATCCGAACTTGAGATCGGAATCGATAGCGTCCTGATAATCTCCGAACTTCTCCAGTCTGTTCTCCAGGAAGTCCTCAAGATTTTCTAGGGCCTGTTCACGTGTTACAGGCCAGAAGAAATCATCAAGGTTGCCGGGATTATCCGGAAAATTCTCTTCAACGTATTTTTTCGCTTCTTGAACGTATTTGGATGAGAACTGCGGGACTTTAGGTCTCTCCACGTCTTCAGGCATCTTCTTCCTGTTCTCCGGATCAAAACTCCATTTCCCGCCCTCCGGCTTATCGTTTTCATCCACTAAAACATCGAACTTCCTCCGCATCTCCTTGTAGTAACTCAACTGGAAATACTTGTTGTCCTCGAAGTACTTACTGTTCCAGCTCCTTGAAACAAGAAAACCGGGCGACTTCAAAAACACTATCTCAGTATCATATTCATTTGCAAGGCCTCTATATTTTTCTCTTAATCCGTGATCCACAGGATCATACATCCTGATCTCATCTTCCTTTTCAAATATCTCCTCTAAACGAGTAGAGGCCTCATCAAAATCAATGTACTCCGCATCCAGTTCTTCGTTGTAGGCCTTCATAGAGGCCCTGTGGAGGACTAATTTCTGTTTGTGGAAGTTTTTATCAGTAAAGTATTTCGGCTCCTCGACTAGATACTTTGTGTCTGCGTCTAAAGGCTCAGGAAATAATTGATTTGGAAGAACGATAGAGGCCATACAAGGAAAAATAATTGAGGGACTATTATCTGTTTTCCGGTCCAGATTATCTTCTAATCTTAAGCCCTAGATTTTTCTTCAAGCCATGGATTTTGTTCTTCGTGGCTCTGGCAGTGATTCTGGTGTATCCGACGAACCTTGTTTTCAGCCAGTGAATCATTAAGTATGCTACCATGTAAGCCAGTATACCTCCCTGTACACCGGAGAAATGCGTCAAGTAAAACTCGGACTGAGTGATATATCCGTATGAAGCCAGTACAGCGAAAGCTCCTGTAAGCAGTGAAACGGCCTCCTCCGCGTTCAACAACGGAGCCTTCAAATTGAATATACCGTCCCTGTAAAAGGCCTCTACAAGAAAGATCAGGCCTCCAGCCCCCATAACAATGCCGATGAAAATTTCTCCAAAAATCGGATCGATGAAATTCCAGGTCTGAAGCAAAGCCAGTAACAAAAACACGTTCATCAAAGCCAGACTCATATTGAACGGATTGAAAACATTCCTCGAATTCCCCATGGAAATCCCTACTTCCTTCATCAAACTATCCGTCTCAGTATGTGACTTCCTCCAGTCAAAAGCAAAACTCCGGGCCTTCTTCTTAGTATCCGTCTCCAAAAGATCCTTATCATACTTCTCAGGCAGAATAGAACTGGAAAGACTCAAGACCCACTTCCCACTACTCTCATTCTTATCAGCATGAAGCCGGAAATCAAAGCCTCCTCCATGACTCCAAACAATCTCATCACCACTCTCAGACTCCTTCCGCCAATTATTAGCACCTCCCAGAACAAAAACACCTCCTACATACACGGAAAACTGAAACAGGCCTCTTCAAGTTCACAAATCAAGTATGAAGGCTGAATCTTTAATCAATAATCTAATTATTATGTGGGAGAGAAATGATGTTTTCTCCATTCAGAATAGTTTTTTAACGATTGACGAACAAGCCATAATTATGCCAGAAGCTTTAGAAAAACCAGAAGATAGAGATACGGATGAACTTCTGGAAAGATTCAAGAGATCAGCGAAAGAAGCTGTAGAAGGCAAGACCTCTAAAATAGGAGAGGTCAAAGACCGGATCGAAGGAAAGAAACAGGATCACTGATTTTCTTAGTCAACTCTTTAGCCTCTTTCTTAGTCAGCACCATCAAACAGTAAATTTTACCATCTTCAAGACCTTCTAAATATTTGCCTTCTAAAAGCCAGGCCCTGAAATCTCTTCCAAGATTCATCTGCAAAACAGGATTCATATTACCAGAAAGATACTTATCAAAGGCCTGACCTGGATTGGCACCAATACCCAGGTTCTTCTCAGTAGACTCAACCTTACTGTAAAAAGTATCCCTAACCCGATTATCCAACCGTTCCAAGTCCTCCTCAGCGGTATCAGTTACCTCAATCTCCATAGTTTACTCTGGATGTGGAACGCATTATAAAAGTTTTCAAAACCTGATTCTTCACGAATTAAAGTAATGATTGGCTGCTAGGAAAGAAACTC
>JALDAN010000029.1 GCA_022729355.1 Candidatus Nanohalarchaeota archaeon
CTTGGAGTAGAAGAGGATGCGGAACTCGGGCCTGTGGATATTAACATAAGTACGGACACGCAGGAGGATATCTTCTCAGGAGATAGTCAGGAGATAGAGGTCTGGACACAGTCAGAGTCAGAGTACCTCAACATGGATTACGAGGAAGAAAACGCAATCAACAGAAATCTTGATGAATTCACTATTCACGCAGAAGTAACTGATGTGAACACTGATGAGGCCTTGGAAGGAGTAGGCACCAGATTCCTTCTTGATGGAGACGAAATTGATGCAGATGTTTCTAACTCCACAGGAGGAATCAGTTTCACTCTTGACCTTGAAGAACTGGATACAGGCGATTTCAGAGGCAACATGGAGACAGTAAATAATGAAAGCATATTCAAAAACTCTTCTGAAACAGTAACCTCCAACGAGATAGATGTTTCGATTACCGGAGTAATGCAGAGAGGCGAAGAAGATGATATCAGGCCTGTATTCCGAGATAATGATGTTACAGTGATTAAAGGGAAGATTGTAGACAGTATTGGCAACCCTCTTGTGGGAGCAGAGACTTTCCTTGAGATTGGAGAAACTGTACTGGGGCCATTCAATACTAGCAACAGCAGCAAGACAGGAGTAGATCTAGAGAATGGCACCTACAGATATGACTACGAACCACCAGAGACCATTCAACCTGGCCTTTACAACGCCACTATAAATGCCACTAAGACAGACTTCTCTGACTTTGAATTGAATCGGACTGTCGAAGTGAGAGGCGAACTAGATATAGAAAATAAATTTGATAAGTCAATTATAGGACGAGGCCTAGAGCATGAAACAACGGCAGAAGTGCTAGATGAATTCGGAGAAGACGTAACAGGAAACACGACATGGAGGATAAACGATACAGAAGTAGGGACAGGAAAAGACACAGTTCTAGACGTACCCGAAACACAGGAACGTGGATTCTACGAACTAGAGGCCTCTACAGACAGAGAATTCTTTGATGACGATAGCTCAACAGTAGAAACAGAAGTTTACGGACAGGCCTCAATCGAACTGAGTCCTGATGACTTCACAATCAGATCAGGAAATACTGTAGATTTCGAGGCCTCGGTCACTGACGACAACAGTTCAGAAGGAGTAGAGGATTATCCTGTGACTTTCGATGTCAACGGGGAAACACATACTCGTGTAACGGATGAAGAAGGGACAGCAGTATTCTCTTGGGAGACAGAGGAAGGAGAATACGATGTAGAGGCCTCTATCACAGATAACGATACTCTATTCTATAACGTGACAGATGACTCCGAGTCTACAGATGTATTTGTAGGTGACAAGATGTTCCTGGATACTTTCGAGTTCTCAGAGGATCCTGTGAACAGGCATCCTGTTGCTCCTGATCAGACACGTATACAGGTTAATCTTACTCAGACATCTGATACTATAGAACGTGTGCCTGTTGAAGGCGAGGAGATAGAGTTCGAGATCAACGGAACAGATACTATTTCATGTACTACTGAAGAAGACGGAAGCTGTGGAGGCGACTTCTGGTACGAGCCAACGAGTGATGTGACACCAGGGAACGCCACTGTCGAGGCGACAACCGACAGGCCTGACTGGATCGATCTTGACAGAGAAGAGAGGCTTGCTATCAGAGGGCTGATGCTGACGTCTCTCAACTCTCCGAGTGATGACGATAACCTTGCACGAGGAGACACAATCAATCTGGAGGCAACCACTGACACGTTCAGTGGTGGAGAGGTCGAGCGTGAGATGACGTGGACACTGGATGGAGAGAAAGTTGCAACAGGATACGATACAGACTGGGAGATATCAACAGGACAGTCTACAGGCCAGCAAGAACTGACAGCGACCGGTGACGGAGAGTTCTTCGAATCTGACTCAGAAAGCATAGATGTGTGGATACTTGGACGGGCTTCGCCGGAACTTTTGGAGCCTGAGGAAGATACTGTAGGATATGCTGAACCTGAAGTTATCAGATGTGAAGTAGGCAGTGAGGCCGGAGGAATAATAGAAGACTATCCTGTAGAGTTCATCGACAATCGCTCCGGATCATTAGAGGCCTTCAACACATCTATAACAGAGGCTCAAGGAGGCGAAGTATATGCTGAAGGCCTCTGGCAGCCACCTGAAGAAGTGACTGATGTGGAGGTAGGGTGCCAGATAGATACGAACAGAAGCGTAGGGTTCACTGCTGAAGATGAAACGGATACTGATGTAATCATTACTGAAGACGACAGTCCTCCTGAAATCAGTAATTTAGAGTCTCCTACACGTGTTGATCCTGGTGATGATGCATTGATCACGTTTAATGCGACGGATGAGAACGGGATAGAGGAAATCCGGGAAACAGTGCTCGATCCTGTATTCAGCACAGTTGAAGACGTTGAAATAGAGGATGTAGAAGGTACAGGATTCCTTGTTACAGTTCCTACCTCCGAAACGACTCAGGGAACATATACAGCCGAATTTGAAGTAGAGGATTTAGCAGGTAATGTTGAGGATGCGACTACAGCGTTCAATGTGCAGCCTGGAGGAGAGATCGAACTCAGCAACAAGATGATAGAAGCAGAAGATATAGATCAGAATACTGAACTAACTGAAGAAGTTGAAGTATCGCTTCTTCTGGATAACGGCGGGGAGAACGTGAATCTAACAGCAGATTCCGACTCCGAACTCGAATTCAATACCTCCGAATTCAACTGTGGAGCAGTAGGAGAAGATGAATACTGCAACTCAACATTCGAAGTTACCGTCCCGGCAGGCACAGCACCTACAGAAGGAAGCCCGCTCTTCGCATCCTTCAGAGGCGTATGGGATAGAATTGACGATGACGGGGAGGCAAGCCTGGGAGATTTCACAGAAGTGACTGTAGAAAGTAATCCGGTATTCACGGAAGAAACAGACGGCAGAACCATCAATCAACTTACACACGAATCAGAAGCCGTAAACATAAGTAGTCTCGCTGGAGAGGACTCTTTCAAACTTAATTCCTCCGGAAACGTTCCTATAGAGAACTTTGAAACGCTTTTCCACGACAAAGGCCTCAAAACAGAATGGATAGAGATATACGAAGATGATACCGGATTAATAGAGGCCGGTGAGACAACTGAAACCGATATTGAATTAGATATACCTGTTGGAACACCGCCAGATGAGTATGAAGGCATAATGGAGTTCCAGGCCTCCAATACAGACGATATCAATAGAACCGTGGTAGTTGACATAGATGCGGATGAAGAGTTCACCTTGATACCTGATATCGATGAAGAGGATTCCATTGAGGCCTCATCAGTAAAAGGCTCGAGCGGAGAACTACTTGAAGTAGGTCTTGAACATGAGGGAAACGTTGATCTGGATATAGACTTTACTTCAAATGATCCACCAAGTGCGGACACTGGTGTATGCGCCCAGAATCTTGAAATGAATCAAAGTGATTTGATGCTTGAGGCCCAGGATTCAAAGAACGTTTCAATAATGTATGATTTCACGGACGTGACTGTTGATTCATGCACCTCTGAACTCGAGTTTGATGTTCCTGCAGGCCCTACGGAGACTCTTGAAGTAGATATCACCAACCTTGAATTCGATGTATCTGGAGAGACAGATGAAGGGGAAGGCCTTCCAGGAGATGAGCGTAACGTAGAGTTCACAGCAGAGATAGGGGAAGAAATAGTGAACACCGGACTGGACTACAGTATCTCAGTTAATGGAACAGAAGCCCCGATAACAGGAGAAGAAAAGACGCAAGGCGGAGATGCCTTCAGCGTAAACTACAGCATTCCAGATATACCGGATGCACGTACACATGATGTAGAGCTTGAAGTGTTCGATCAGGAGAATGAAGTTACGCAGACAGAGGTGTTCGAGGATGCTGTAGAAGTTCCTGACGTAACTCCTCCTGAATTCGGAGAAGTAGATAATGAAGGAGTCGACTCTGGAGAAGATAACCTGATAGAAGTGCCTGTTACCGATAACAATCTTGAGGGAGTGGAAAACGTGTCTATGAACGTCTCAGGGCCGAACATAAGCGAAGTAAGAGGCCTAGATCAGAGTGGAGAGATCTGGAGCACAACTTTGGAAGAGTTGGAGACAGGCCTTTACGAGATGACTTTCACTGCGGAAGATCCTGCAGGAAATAAGGAGGCTGTGAATGATAGTTTCAGAGTAGCGAACGGAACAGAAATATCAGGAAGCTTCACAGGATCAGATAACGAGGCGAAGAAAGGTGCACAACTAACAGTTACAGACAGTGATACAGGAAGAACAGAGACAGTGAACATAGATGAAACCGGAAACTACGATTTCGGGGAGCTGAGAGAAGGAGACTACGATGTAAATGTGAAGGTTGATGGACAGGAGATAAGCCTTGAACAGGCCTCAGTTGATAAGAATACTTCCACAGTGCTGCGTGCTGAAAGGCTTTCAGATACGCAGACTTCAGGCCTGACTCCTTCAGATGATACTGAGGAGCGTGTTATGGGTATCGGTGTTGATACAGGCCTTGAGCCGGAAAGCAGTGAGTTAACGTTCAATTATTCTGGAGTTGATATTCCATCCGGTTTCGATATCTCCGAGCTACAGATAGCGAGATGCGGAGACTACAATTACGAGAGCTTAACGTGTAGCAGCGACAGCTTTGAAATCATAGATATCGATCCTCTTGACGTCAATAAAGCGCGTGAAACTATAACAGTTGAGACATCAGGATTCTCCTCCTACACAGTCTTCGCCCCTGCTGAAGAAGAGGAAGATGAAGAAACAGATGACGATACAAGCGACGATAGTGGGGGTAGTGGTGGAGGAGGCGGAGACCTCACACAAGATGATCTTGATGATGTGAATGATACTGTATCTGATACTCGTGATGAAGTTGAGAATCTTAGCAGCCAGTTGAATGACAGTGACTCCGAAGGAGCTGATCTGGGCAGTAGCTCAATTAATGCAGAGTTGAGGCCTGGTGAAAGTCAGAGGGTTTCGCTCACCGTAGCTAATACAGCTGATCAGGAGCAGACTTTCATCTTCTCCACGAGTGAAACAGTGGAGGATTTCATCAACGTAACAGAATCCCTGACTCTTGATGCAGGGGAGTCAGAGGATGTAAATATTGATATCAGTGTTCCTACTGAGGAGATGCCTGGCAGTTTCACAGGAAGCTTCGGTGTGGAGAGTCCAGCCATAAACACCGAACTGCCTGTAAATATTCAGGTGCTTCCACAGCAGCAGGAACTACTTGATCTCTCCGTTGATCCTGTCTTCAGCACAGTTGAGCCTGGAGAAACCCTGCAGATAGAGGCCTCCTACAGCAATGAGGGATACGCAAGGAATGTGGATGTGACTACAGACTTCGAGGTGATTGATCCTGACAGAAATGAAACACTTGTAACTACAGAGGAAACAGTGGCAGTAGGAACAACGTTGAACCGTATATTCGAGATACAGATACCTGAGGACGCGGAGCTGAAAAGTTATGCTGTGCGTGGAGAGGCCCGTTACACAAATCTTGATGTGCCTAGAGTAGCTACTGCCTCCGACTCATTCACTGTAGATCTGCCTTTCTGGAACAGAGAAATGCTTGGATTTACTTACGGCAACATCGCCTTAGGCTTCCTGTTCATGATGCTTTCAGGAACAATCGTCGGAGGCCTCTACCAGTACAAGAGGAAGAAGGAATTGGAGAAGAAGCGTTACATGGAGAACATCGACATGAGCACTATCCCGACAGGTGGGAGAGGGCAGGCCTATCTTGGACAGCTTGCAGAGATCGGTAAGAGAACATTTATGCGGCTTGATGACTTGACGACTCATGCCTTGATTGCAGGAGCCACAGGCTCCGGAAAGACAGTTACTGGACAAGTAATGGTGGAGGAGGCTCTTGAGAATGGGGCTAACGTGATTGTGCTTGATCCTACGGCGCAGTGGACCGGTTATCTACGTGCCAATGAGGATCCGAACATGACAGAGCTTTACAGTAAGTATGGTATCAGTAAGGATGATGCCAGAGGATTCGATGGAAACATCAGAGCGGTTGAGCCGGGTGAAGAAATCGATATCACGCCTTACCTTGAGCAGGATGAGGATGGCCAGATAATCATCTTCTCACTGCACAAGCTGGATTCCAAGAACATCGACGAGTTCGCAAACAAGACTATCCAGCAGGTATTCGATGCCAACCTGCCGGAAAGAAATGGACTGGAAACACTGATTGTATACGACGAGGTACATCGTCTACTGGAGAAGTTCGGAGGAAATGGAGAAGGCCTCAAACAGCTTGAAAGAGGTGCCAGAGAGTTCCGTAAGTGGGGTGTAGGAATGGTACTGCTTTCACAGGTTATCTCCGACTTTTCAGGAGAGATCAGAGCCAACATCGGAACAACTGTACAGATGCGTACACAGTACGATGACGACCTTGAAAGAATCAAGAACAAGTTCGGAATCGATACTGTGAAGTCCATTGCCAAGGCAGAAGTCGGATCCGGAATGCTTCAGAGCTCGGACTACAATCACGGAAGGCCTTACTTCATCGACTTCAGGCCTCTACTTCACAGCCCACACAGATTGAGTGATGAGAAGCTGGAGAAGTACGAGGAGTACAACAAGCGCATCGATGCAGTGGAGGAGAAAGTCGAGCAGCTTGAAGATGAAGGTGAAGAAGTATACGAGTACAGAAGTGAACTGAAACTGACAAAGAGAAATCTGAAGAAGGGAAGCTTCACACTAGTCGACACCTATATCGATGAGCTTGAAGAAAAGCTTGATATACCGGGAGAATAAAACTTTCTACAATGGGAGTACTAGGCCTATTTTCAAGTAGCGGAGACAAAGATGGCTCCGTAGAAGACGTTGTCAATGAAGCCAAGGAACAGGTTGAGGAACTTGACGACGGGAAAGAAGAGTGGGAACCTGATGACAGAGATCAAGAAGAAGATATCAAAGGCAACTCCGAGCTAGTAGCAGAACTGCAGAAGGCAAAGGCCCAGATAGAAGGAATAAAACAGCAGCAGGAACGCCTTTCAGCGAAAAACGATCATTTACAGGAGAATATAGGAGGCATCAGGGAAAATATCAAGGAAATACAGAGTCAGGCCCAGAAATCTATTTCTAAAGCAGAGAAGGCCTCCGATCTGGTTGAAGAACTTGAGCCCACTGAGATACAGAAGAAGCTGGATAAACAGCACTCCGAACACGAAGAACTAAGAAGTAAGATACAGGAAGAACAGGAAAGACGTAATGAACTACGTAACCAGTTACGTGAATTAAGGAGCAAGATAGATGAAATCGGCTCACTTGAAAGCCTGAAGCAGATGAAGGATGACGTGGAGTCAAAGCTTCAGACCATAAACAAGTTGCAGAACCGGGCCGAAGTACAGGAGAACAAAGTAGAAGACATCTTCCACGAGCTACAGTCCAAGGCCTCCAAGATAGAAAAGATACAGGACAAGCAAGGCGAACTGGATACACGCTTCACTGATCTCAGGAAGAGATTCGACGACCTACAGATCAACTACGAAGGCCTACCCTCAGAGGACGAATTCAACGATACAATCGATGAGATGGAAGATAAGATAGAGGAGATCAACGAAGTTGTTGCAGGAGCAGAGAACGCCTTCAACGAAATCGGAGAGATCGAGGAAAAGTCAATAGTCACAGCGGAGGAAATCGAAGGCCTAGCAGATCTGGACACAGTGAAGAACATAGAGGAAGGCCTTCAGGAAGAACTAGAGAACAAGCATGAAGACTCACATCAAGAAATCCAAGAAATAAAGAAAGAACTGCAGGAGATAAAGAGCCAGACTTCTAACACTCCAGGAGGAGTCTCAAGAGAAGAGTTCGAAAATCTACGAGAAGACGTCACCTACCTATCCGAAGCAGTAGTCAAGCTTACCCAAAACAACTGATCACTCTACGAGCTATCTACAACTCACAACTTCTTACATTATAGTCAGGAGTGTTCAATATTATTGAACAATAAACAAGACATGATAGTGTACACAAAACGAACACACTAGTGTTTTTAATACCAAATGGATTAACCGTACGGAAACAAATCGTGCAGAGTAGGAGCTCATGAGTGTTTGAATAATTTGCACACTCGCAGCAAATAGAAATCGCCTCTAGACGCAGTTTAGCAGGAGCTCAAACAGGACAAGTGACTAGACAGGATCCAGAGAACAACCAATACGAAAAACAGAGCCTAAATCAGAGCTCAACGACGCCTAATTTACACTATTTAGCACCTTAACAAACCTTGTTTGTATAGATATTTGTTTCCAGGAATGCCAATCACAGACTGAAGTTATACCTTCTTTATTGTATCCCATATCCGTCTGGCATACCCAAGGGTAAGCGTCCAAGATATACCAAGAACCACAGACTTGCCAAAAGCTGACATACCTCCTTTGTTATCAGTAATTATCTATTGAGTGTTCAAGTATAGCGAACACTCAAAGCCAGTGAGCATATGCTCGGTGTAGAAAATAGACCCACATAGCAAGACGAAGCACGATAAACAGAGCACGACCAAAAAATCAGATTAGAAAAGATGACATCAGAGGCCTTCTCCAAGCCATAATATACGTTGAGAGATCAGAAGCCACAGTAAGCATAGTTGTGCAATAAATACAAACACCCAACAAATCATAATTTAATTACAAAGTAACAACGAAAGGTATTAAATAGTATACTTTGTTCGTTAATTATTCACAGCCTGTATTTTCTGAGTGTGAGTACTGGGAGGCCTAGAGAAGTGTTTTTCAGACAGGGCTATCAGGAGAACTTTGGTAGGAGGCCTCTAGGAGAGGAGTGGATGATGTGTGTTAGAGGCCTTTACTTGGTGTGGTTAAGGGTTTTTATTTTTGCAGAATAAGTGTGATTCTTAGGTGTGTATGTGAGTGAGTGATGGAGGCCTGCTGTTGATTGTAGTTACGATTTTTGCGTTAGGTATTGCTTCACAGTTACTGGCTGACAAGTACAAGATCCCCAGCATAATCTTCCTTCTTACGGCAGGGGTACTGGCGGGGCCTGAAGGGTTAAACATAATCAATCCAGACGCTTTCGGTGCAGGCCTCCAGTTAATCGTGGGCCTGGCTGTTGCAGTGATAGTTTTCGAGGGAGCGTTCCATCTCAAGATAAGTAAGTTGAGGGCTGCGCAAAGTGAGGCCTTGATGCTTGGTACAGTAGGTGCAGTTATCTCCGGTGTGTTGACCGCGGTCGCTGCCTTCTATACACTGAGTGTGTCATGGGAAGTTGCCTTCTTGATCGGTGCACTGCTTATCGCTACGGGGCCTACAGTGATCAAGCCTATACTTGAGGTCGTTCCTGTGAGGAAAAGGGTGGAGGCAGCTCTGGAGACTGAGGGAATAGTCAACGATGTGAGTGCTGCGATCCTGGCGCTCGTAGTGTACGAGTTCGTGGTCATAGAAACACACGGATTCAGCAGCATCCTCACACAGTTCGTAACAAGATGGGGAAGCGGAATATTCATCGGTATAATAACAGCAGCCGCGGCATGGTACCTGCTGACACAGGTGGAAATCGAAAACGGGAAAGCCGCCCAAGACGCACGGATAATCGTACTTGGCGCAGCACTTGTATCATATGGAATGGCAGAACTTGTGATAACGGAGGCAGGAATAGCTGCAGTAGCTGCAGCAGGCCTCATACTAGGAAACCTTGACATCCCGCACAAAAAGGAGATAAAGGAGTTCGAGGACGCGATATCCGTCCTTGTGCTGACATTCGTGTTCATAGCACTTGCAGCACTGCTGTCATTCGACGACTTAGTGGCTCTAGGAGTTGGAGGCCTGCTTTTCGTACTGGCTGTAACTCTTGTGATCAGGCCTATTACTGTCTTTGTATCGACTTACGGCGGAAGCTTCAGTACAAGGGAGAAAGCCTATATAAGCCTCGTAGGACCTAGAGGTATTATACCGGCATCCGTTGCCACACTGTTTGCTCTGGAGCTTCAGGGGATGGGAAGGCCTGATGCGGCGGCAGCGATCGTTGGATCTGTCTTCCTGATCATACTTGCCACGTCTTTCGTGGAGGGAGGCCTGGCACGGATACTGGCGCAGAAACTTGACGTGATACCTATGCATACAATAATCGTTGGAGCTGGAGAAGCCGGCATGGAGCTGGCCCAGAAACTGGATGAAAGAGGAGAAAACGTAGTTATCGTTGATGAAAAAAGAGAAGAAGTTGAAAAGGCCCGGAGGGAAGGCTTCAACACGATTTGCGGCGATGGACGAGATTTAGATATACTAGAAGATGCAGGAGCTAAAAAGGCGAAAATCGTTGCAGCCACAACTCACGACGACGATGTCAACATCGTGGTATCTCAGATGGCGAAATCAAAGTTCGATATCGATAAGATAATCGCAAGAGTGAACGAGCCGGAGAACAAGACCGCATTCAAGGATTTGAACGTGAACTACATCACTTCACCAGAGGCTATCGCCGATGCATTCGAGAACATTATTGAAAATCCGGCACTGTGGAGACAGCTCACAGAACACAGAGACAAGATAGAAGTAGCAGAAATTGAAATGGATGAGGATGTCAGCGGAATCGATAAGATCGAAAAACAGTTACCGGACGGATGCCTCATCAACCTCGTGACACGTGACTACGAGGCCCTAGATCCACAGAACGTAAATAAGATCAGGAAAGGAGATATACTAACAATCATCGGGCGCAGAGACGCAGTTGAAGAGGCGGAGGAACGTCTTGATAAATACAGGCCTTCCGACAGCCTCTTCAAACAATAATTAGACTTCAAGCCTCTCTAAGGGCTTTAAGCAGTTCGCTGGACTTACGGGCTACTTCACGGCCTTCGTCAGTAAGTTCCATCATCTTTCTTCGCCCCTCTTTACTGGAGGTGACGAGGCCTTGCTCCTCCATCCTGTTCAGTAATCTTACTGTGTGAGAATAAGTAGAATTGACTTCTTCCGATATTTTGGAGGGATAGTTTTCAGAGAATCTGTTGTTCAACACTACGATTATCTGCACCGGTTTCTGGTTTACGAATAGCTTTTCCAACTCCTCCCCCACTCAAAACCCCCAATATAATTTCGTTTTCTCTTACTTAAGAAATGATGTGATTTACAGGTTACTGCACGTCTCTAGAAGTGGTTTTGTTTATAAAACTGTCCAGATAAGTCTAGGTTGTGATCTGAAATGGAATTTTCTATAAGCAAGATGAAGGAGGTTATCAAGAGTCAAGGCGACAAAAGAGTTTCTGAAGCAAGTGCAGAGAAGCTTGGAGAAACACTTGAACTGTTCGCAGGAGACGTCGCCGAAGAAGCAGTAGCCATCACAGAAGAGAAAGGAAGGAAGACGGTTAGAGCAGAAGATATCAAGGACGCTCTACGGTAAAGAAGCCACACTCTTTCCAATCAATATTTTTTCTCTCTTATATTTACAGGACGGACCGGATAAAGAACCAGTAAGTCGGCAAGGATTTAAGCTTTACAACAGGAAGTCTAAGTATGGCTTTTGAAGAAGTTCTAGACAAAATAGTTGAAGATACTGAACTATCTAAAGACGAAATAAATGAAGAAGTAGAGGATAAAATGGATGAATTTGAAGGCCTCGTATCAAAGGAAGGAGCCATCCATCTAGTGGCAAAAGAACACGGCATCGAGATCAATGAAATAGATGATAACGGTCTTGAAATAGATAATATCGTACCTGAGATGCGGAAAGTAAACGTTAAGGCCAGAGTACTGAACATCAGCGATCTCAACACTTTTGAAAGAGATGACGAAGAGGAAGACGGAAGAGTTCAAAACCTTCTACTCGGCGATGATACAGGAACAATCAGAGTAACACTTTGGGACGAACAGACAGAGATCGCAGATAAAATAGAGGAAAATGATCCGATTGAAATAAGAGGAGCATACACCGTAGAAGACAATCAGGGAAGAGCAGAAATCAGACTCGGTGACTCATCCAAAGTAAAGATGGCTGACGAAGA
>JALDAN010000031.1 GCA_022729355.1 Candidatus Nanohalarchaeota archaeon
AACGGCTGAGTACTCCAATCGCTGAAATCCCAGCCTATACCTCCAGTATTAGATCTATTCAGCTCAACTTCCTGAGAGAAAGCTCTGTACTGTCCTGAGCTTACAACAGGAAAACCTCCAAACCCGAAAGAGACATCCGAATCTGAAGAGGCCTCTGCCTCAAAATCAAGTACTGTATCACCAGGATCAGGAGTACTGTAAAAATCCTGATCAAATAAAGTTAAGTTCACAACTTCGGAGGAATCTGAGGATACAAAGTAAAATATATCTTCAGAGGCCTCCCTTCCTATCCTGAGTTCTTCATCTGAGAAATTCATGCTGTCAGATTCCATTTCTGTGGTGCTATCCCAGGTGATCTGGGCTCCTGAGGAGATCTCTACTGAATCACCTTCTCCTAACTCCAGAGTAGCAAGGCCTCCAGATGCAAAGATCGTAATCGAAAATAAAGCTAGGAGAATTTTAACACGCATTATGGGTTAGGCTTGCCCAGCTACATACAAATAACCTGCACAAAAAAACAGATGAAAGATTCCGATGGACAACGACTTAAAATCATAAGAGTAAGTCACTATCATGTTGGGTCATTTAAGCGATATCTTGAGTAGGGAAAATAAGTCAGAGGAGGCAGAGTCCGAGGCCCGCAGAGATTTCATGAAGAAAGTGGCAGCAGGAACATTCTTAACAGGCGTATACGCCGCTTTACCTACTGCTTCAGCTTTTTCAATAAGTTCCGAGGACCCTATCAGATTCTTCAATTCGACATCTTCAGAGCCTAATCTGGAGATAAAAGAGAGCGGTGAGACAGACTTCCAGGAAAATAATATAGTGAATGCAGAACGTGTAGAGGCCTCAGAAATGAACTTATCTGATTCCGAAGGAAGCGGTAAAACGATAGTCTACGATAGTGAGCTAGATTCTCTGGTGGTTGTTGATGAGTAAAGGATACGAACTTGGTACGGCAAAGGTATTTCAGGATTTTTCAACACCTTTCAACGTCCTGAAAACTGCTAAGCAAACTGTTCAACTATCTGTTGATCCTAACAGAGGCCTTACAAGATCAAGATACGGGTGGTTCTCTAATGGAGAAATGTTTGATGAAAGTCATTTTTCGGAAGAGCCCGGTCAAATCGTTATTTCTACAGGTTCAAATGGTTCTGATACAGCAAGGATTAGATCTGCTTTTGCAGGACAGTATGTTTCCCAAGCTATGGGACAGCCTGGTCACGCAGTAAAGATTGATTCTGACTACGTCAACATTGATTCAGATGGACTTGTTTCCCTCACAAATGGTAATGTAAAGTTAGGGGCTTTCATGCACGATGGGAGTCAGGTCTCAGAAGGTTTCTTTCTTGAATACGATACAAGCGGAACAAGATTTGTAATTGTAAGAGATGGTAGCAGGGTTACAGAAGTCTCTCAAGAAGACTGGAATAAAGATACAATGACTGGTCAGGCAGGCTCCGACAATCCTTCAGGAGATCAGTTAGATCCCTCCGAAATGTACATCTACAACTATCCTTTCACATGGTATAACTCAGGGAGAATCGCTGTAGGACAGAGCAGAGTGAAAGGATTCCCGGAACCACAGCAACTCCAGCTATGGCACGAATTCATACCGGGAGGAGAACCAAACATTAACACTGCAAATCTGCCAGTACAGGTAATGTTTGACAATGATGGCACAGACAACACACTTTCAGGAAGCATAGGAGGCCTCCAATACACTATTTACGGAGGAAATGGTCCTACTGAAAAAAGAACCACAGATTTAATCCAGAATGATATCGATGTGGATGTTCAAAGAAATGATCCTATTGATCCACCAGCTGAGCCTGGGAAACCTATATTTGCAGTAAAACGTAAAGACGGAATCAGAGATCTAGAAGTTAATATAAGAGATATTGAAATAGTACCTGAAGATGAAAGGCTTTACTTTTACCTGTGGCACATCTACGATGAATCAATGCTTACAGACGCAAACTTTACAGAGCCTGTAACAGTCAATCATTCCAAAGAGACAAAAATAGAAGTAGACAAAGAAGCAACCGCTCTAGACACATCCGAAGCCGTGAACGTGAGAACTTTTAGAGTCAGCGGTTCAAAAGACGAAATCAAAGAAAGCATCTTCCCAGAAGACGCAGAATCAAGACTACCCATGGACGCCATAGCAGTCCTTACAGTAGTAGAGAGCGATCCTAACGGGAACGGAACAGAGATAGATGTAGTAATGCCTGTAATAGAAGGATTCTAAAAAAATTAGGCACTAGGACCTTTGAAGTAACCCTCTTCCTCATTACCAGTATTCTGAAAGGCCTCCTCCTTATCCAAAGTCTCCTCTTTCTCATCAGGCCTTGTTTCAGGCTCCACATCCACAGGATGGAAGGAAGGCTCTACATCATCTGTATCTACTTCATCCAAAGTCTCGAATTTTTCAAGTATACTCGTAAATTCTTCAGCAAACTTCGAGGCCTCTCCCTCATCAAGATTAATACGGGCATTCTCAGCTACTTTCCGCACATCCTTTTCATTTACCATATCCAAAGTATCAGAAGGAAGACTTTAGTAATCCACGGAAAAATCAAGAGGCCTCATAAGCAGTAAGAACTCTTGCCTCTAATTTATTCAAGATAAATAAAAGCTTTTAGCAAATAGTCAAATTCTTCTTTGAACAAACCGTGAACAGTTCATGAACAGTTCAGATATAGGAAACATTTATAAATGAGCTATGTAAAAAGTAACTTAGGACATACATATTTGTTCAAGCTCTGGTGGGACAGACTTGAATGACTCGCCTTTGAACTTGGTGGGACAAGTTTCAATGGCAATCATCGATCGACTCTACAAGTTGGGGCTTGTGAGTCAAACATTGGGAAATTTACGTGTTACGTTTGGGAACTTTCTATGGTAGAGTTAGATCTACTGCTTTAAAAAACTATGGTAGTTCAATCGGTGAGGGCCAGAAGTTAAAGATGGAATCTATAATCAACGAATCTCAAAATGACGGGAAAACCAGTCAAAATCTGGATGATGTAAAAGATGCTAGAATCCTTGTAATAGGAATCGGAGGAGCTGGGAACAACCAGGTCACTCGAATCCAAAACAAGGAAGTAGAAGGTGCTGAAACAGTCGCAATCAACACCGACAAACAGCACCTAGAAATGTCGTCTGCAGACAGGAAAATACTTGTAGGAAAAGACCTTACAAGAGGCCTTGGAGCAGGAGGACAGCCAGAGAAAGGCGCACGCTCAGCAGAAGAAAACAGAGCTGAACTAAGAAACCTATTCAAAGAAGCAGACATGGTATTCCTCACAGCAGGACTGGGAGGAGGAACAGGACCAGGAGCCACTCCCGTACTAGCAGAAATAGCAAGAAAAGAAGACTGCATAGTGATCGGCACAGTTACAATGCCTTTCGAAATCGAAGGCGCACGAATGACAAAAGCAGAAGAAGGCCTCTACAGGCTCAGAAAGCATGTTGACACAGCGATCGTCATCGAAAACGACAAGCTACTTGACATCGCAGGAGACATGCCACTGGATCAGGCCTTCGGAGTAGCAGATGAACTGATCACAACAATGATCAAAGGAATCACAGAAACAATCAGCAAGCCTTCACTAGTCAACCTTGACTACGCAGACGTACAGGCAATTATGAATGAAGGAGGAGTAGCCGTAGTAGGATACGGTGAATCAGACACCTCCAACAAAGGAAGGGAAGCGATTCACGAAGCACTCTCCAATCCTCTACTTGACGTAGAGTTTGACGGAGCAAACGGAGCTCTACTTCACGTAGCAGGAGGAGAAGACCTGACACTCAACGAAATCAACGACGTCGGCCAGAACGTCACCGACAAGCTCAACAGCCAGGCACAGGTAATCTGGGGAGCCCGAATCAAAGAAGACTTACAGGGCAAGATGCAGGTCATCTCAATCATCACAGGCGTAAAATCACCTTACGTACTCGGAGAACTCGACGAAGAAGAGGAATCCGAGGTAACAGGAAACGTAGACGACCTGGGACTTGAGATTATCGAGTAAAGCTTCCGCAAAAACAATATTTTAGACGGTGAGATCTCCATGAGGTCTCGGGGATTAATTTAACCCCCTCCCCCCTCCCCCCCTTTAATTCCCGGGGCCTCAGGAGGTCTACCGCTAAAACTTTTTTCTTTTTCATTTAACCCCCTCTTCACAGATCATCGCTTCTCACAGCCACAATAACTAAAACAGTAAACCTCTGAATACTTTCCTAGAGGAGACAAAACTCCGTGAAAAGAATACATCTATACCTACTTACAGGCCTCTCAGCAGCAATGGCCGCGGCCGCAGCCTACTTCATAAATACAGGGAACGGCATATCAGCAGGCCTGGCGGCAACAGCAGCAGTACTTTTCATAGAATACGGAGTAGAGAAATCAGTAGGACTGAAAAACAGGAGATATATAGAGGCCTTCAACAATACATCAATGACGGTAATCGAGGCAGTTATAATCGGAGGCCTTCTCGCAAGCCATGAGTTGCCTGGGTTAATTATAGCAGCAGTTCTTTCAGGCCTCGTAGTGGTTAAGTCTTTGAAGTCGAATGCGGAGGATTATACACGTGAAAGTATAGATGTCAGGTTTGGGAGGCGTGGAAGACTTGCAGTTGCAGTAATTGCAATGTTCCTCTCAACTTTCAACAGTTACTACGTATTTATCGCAGGCTTCGTCCTCATAGGTACTATGGTATTTGATTCAGGTCAGATTCTGTACGGTTTACATTCTGAAAAGGAGAGTTCTGAATTGAAGGAGCGTATCCTTTCCAGATAAGTACTATTGGAGGATTCCAGATCAGGTATTTTTAGGTAAACATCTATTTAATTTTTCATCAACCGGTATTGAATATGAAGGCACCAATATGCAACGTATGTTTAAAGAGTGACGTTCTCTGCAGCAACTGCGAGGAGAAGCTGGAGGAGGACGATATCTCTGAACTTGAAGTCAAAATCTCAAGGATACTGAAGGATCTCAGCAACGAGTACGGCTCACTGAGAGATAGCGAAATCAAGCACGTCTACGACACTGAAAACGTGCTCGTCATCGTAACAGCAGAAGGTGACGGAGCCAAAGTAGTCGGCAGAGGCGGAGAAATCGTCAAGGAAATAGCCGACCGCGTAGACAAAAGCATCAGAGTAGTCGAACAGGCAAAAGATGACAGAGAAGTAATCCAAGGCCTACTGAGCCCAGCTGAGATCCAGTCAATCAACACAGTCTTCAAGCCGGAAGGAGAAAGCCAGAAGATCGTAGTCAGCGAGGAATACGAGGGAAAAATCAACCTTTCAATCGAAGAACTTCAGACACTGATCACAGCAATCACAGGCACAGACTACGAAATCTCCTTCGAATAAAAAAAACCTGTCAAAGGCCTGAAAAAAGGCCTCTAAATCATCTTCTCATTTTCCACTCCTTCTATCCAAAAAAAGCCGAGGCCTCTACGAAGTCTGGTTTTAAGAGTTTTCAAGTATTAATCGTTTTTCATGTCAACAGGCAAAAACTCGAAGGATTACATCGTCGTAGTGGACCAAGAGCAGATAGAGCCTGATCTTGCACGTCAAACAGTGATCAACTACGACCCATTGAACCGGGCTGGAAAGGAAGGAGGCTTCTATCTGACGGAGAACGGCGAGCTGCACATTGACGATGAACACGTCATGGAGGCCCACAAGATGGCAATAAACAAGTATCCGCACGAAGGCGCCATCCAGATGATCCAGCTACCTTTCGAGGAAGGAGAAAGAATCCACCAGTTCAACGAGAACAGCTTCAGACTCTACGGACTGCCAAACCCTGAAGAAGGAAGAGTAGTAGGCCTCATAGGAGAAAACGGGATCGGAAAATCCGTATCACTGAAGATACTGAGCGGACAGCTCAAACCCAATCTCGGAGACTATGAACAACCACCTGAATGGAACGAAATACTTGAAGAATACCGGGGAACAGGCCTCCAGAAACACTTCGAAAAACTGGCAGAGGATGATGTAGAGGCCTCATTCAAGCCGCAGCAAGTGGAAAGACTGCCAGAAGTATATGAGGGAATTGTAAGGGACTTACTGAGTAAAGCAGATGAGAAAGGCCTCCTGGAGGAGGTCGCTGAAAAGCTTGATATATCACAACTCCTTGATAGAGAGCTTCAGCATCTTTCCGGCGGAGAGCTTCAGAGAGTAGCTATCGCCTCTACAGTTTTGAAGGATGCTGATATCTACATGATCGACGAGCCGTCCTCATTCCTTGATGTGAAGCAGAGGCTTAAAGCTGGTAGAGAGATTCAGAGGCTTGGAGAGAAGAGTTCTGTGATGGCTGTTGAACACGATCTTGCGACCCTTGATTTGATCTCCAGCGGGGTTCATATCTTCTACGGAGAGCCTGGAGGATACGGTATGGTATCCAACATGTTCTCGACACGTGAAGGAATCAACCAGTATCTTGATGGCTACCTGCCTTCAGATAACATCCGCTTCAGACCTAACTCGATCGAATTCGACAGGACAAAGCGTTCACAGGTTGAAAGGAAACCTGTAGTACTGGACTTCCCGGACTTCAAAAAGGACTTTGGAGAAGGAGAATTCGAAGTGGAAGTAGAGGGAGGGAAGATCCACGATGAGGAGATACTTGCCATCTTCGGAGAGAACGGCCTCGGAAAAACAGTCTTCGCAAAGATGCTGGCAGGAGCAGTAGAAGCCGACGAAGGAGAATCACCTGACATCGATATCAGCTACAAGCCACAGTATCTGAATGCGAGAGATGAATCCGTGGAAGAAGCCCTGAAGAAGCACACAAATATCAACAGCAAGAAGTTCGAGAACCGGATAGCAGAGCCTCTGGATCTGGAGGAACTATACGATAAAAATCTGGAAGACCTTTCAGGAGGAGAACTACAGAAAGTAGGGATCGCCATCTGCCTCTGCAAAGACGCAGACATCTACCTGCTTGACGAACCATCAGCATACCTGGATGTCGAAGCCAGAGTGAAACTCGGCAAGACCTTGAAGAGATTCGCACGTAAAACAGAGAGACCTCTAATGATAATCGACCACGACCTGCTGCTACTGGACTACGTAGCAGACAGAGGCATAGTATTCACCGGAGAACCCGGAATAAAGGGGAAGGCCTCAAAGCCAGAAAAGATCGGAGAGGCCATGGATAGATTCCTGAAGGAAGTGGATCTGACCTTCAGGAAAGATCCTGACACCGGAAGGCCTCGAGCCAACAAGCCAGGAAGCCAGAAAGACCAGGAACAGAGAAAGAAAGGAGAGTACTACGAGAAATAAAAAATGGGAAAGATTCAAGACGATCCAGAATCAGTAACTATCTTATGAACTTTTTCTCAGGAAACGGCTGGACAGCTGAAGACATCCCGGATATGGAAGGAAAGAAAGCGATAGTAACAGGCGCTAACTCAGGCCTTGGATTCGAGGCCTCCAGAGAACTGGCACGGAAAAACACACACGTCGTGATGGCGTGTAGAAGCCTGAGTAAAGGCCGTGAAGCCAAACAGGATATAGAGGACGAAGTAGATGAGGCCTCTCTGGAAGTAAGAAAGCTGGATCTGGCGTCCCTGAATTCTGTGCAGGAGTTCGCCGAGGAATACAAAGCGAATAACGATGTGCTTCACGTACTTTGCAACAACGCCGGTGTGATGGCGTTGCCACGACAGGAAACGGAGGACGGATTCGAGCAACAGTTCGGAGTAAATCACCTCGGACACTTCGCACTGACAGGCCTCTTATTCAATGTTCTAAGAAATACTGAAGAAAGCCGTGTAGTGACACAGAGCTCGGCACTGCATGAAACAGGAAGTATCCATTTCGAGGACCTGATGATGGAGGAGAACTACGATAAATGGGAGGCCTACGCCCAGTCCAAGCTGGCGAACATACTTTTCGCCTACGAACTGGATCGGAGAACAGATGAAGTCTCTTCCATCGTCTGCCATCCAGGATACGCAGACACCAGTCTACAGTACAGAGGCCCTGAACAGGAGGGATCAAAGTTCAAGCTCGGCATGGCAAAAGCGGCGAACAAAATCCTTGGACAGAAAGCCTCTAAAGGAGCACTACCACTGCTTTACAGCGCAACATCTGCAGAAGCGGAGAGCGGAGACTACATCGGGCCTGGAGGCCTACTTAACATGAGGGGGACACCGGAGAAGCAGGAATCCTCTGAAGAATCATACAGTGAAGAAACAGCAGAGGCCTTATGGACACTTTCAGAGGCTTTAACGGATGTTAAATACGGTTTTGAATAGATTATATGGTGGATGTCAGTCTTCCTGCAATTCCTGCCCGACTGTAAGTTGACTCCTCTCCATACACCACGAAAAGAGGTTTTTCGTCCTGTTCAACGGCTATAGTGACGCCGAAGGCTCCGATATCGTGATACTGGTTCACCTGCTCCTCTCCGCCGAAGGCCTCCAGAAGGTTTTCATACTTCTCCTGAAGATCCTGACTCCATTCACTTCTCGTACCATCGTCATATACTACTTCAACAGAGTTCATCACATTCAACTGGCTTAAATTCATTTCGGTATCCGACGGCGTTAACTGTTCACGTACTTCAAGCCACTCCTGCTGTTCATCCATAGATAAACAGAACCGTATACAAAAAATAAAAACGTGTATAGAAATCCTCCACAGTTAGAAACAAAAAATTTCATCCACTGAATGAATTTATGGCAGAATACACGGGCAAAGTCGCAGCCACCGTGATACACGACGAACAGGAGGACAAAGTGCTGACTGCCCGTAGAGCCGACAACGGAGAATGGGAGTTTCCCGGCGGAAAACAACACAGAGACGAAACAATAGTTGAAACCGCTGAAAGAGAGATAAAGGAAGAGCTCGGCATCCAGATAGAGGCACAGGAGGCCTCAAAAAAGGATTCATACAGAAGTGATGGATACGAAATAGTACCGGTGTACGCCACGAAAACTAAAGAATCCTACCGTATTGAATTATCCGATCACACAGAGTACAGATGGATAGACAGAACAGACACAGAAATGCTGGAAAAACTTGGAGAAGAGACAGAATGCATGGAGGCCTTCAATCTAATATGACAGACAAAATACAGGTAGCAAAAATAATAATACAGAACAGTGAAGGCCTTTTCCTGGCAGTAAAGGAACGTGAAAGCAGGCAATGGGAGCTTCCCGGCGGCAAAATAAAAGAATGTGAAAACAGATTCCAGGCCTCAAAAAGAGAAGCTGAAGAAGAAGTAAATCTGGAGATCGATGACTTAAACGATGTCGTACGAGTAGAAGTAGAATCAGAGGCCTCTAAAGCCGTGAACTGCTGGATCACTTTCTCAGATAGTTTTGAAGGAGAGATAAAGCTTGATGAAAGCGAGCTTGAAAGTTATCGCTGGGTCTCTGCAGAAGAATATCTATCCATGGACTGGCATGCAGACGCAGGCTACGCAGCCCCAGCACTACGATTCCTAGAGAACTATATTGATGATTAGCGGCCTATCACAATCCTTCCGCCATCACTAGGCCTGAATTCTGCACCGGACTCAATCCTGGTTTCTCCGGTAGCTGAAATATTGAAGCTGCCCTCCCACACACCGGAAATCGCTGTACTATTCGTTATATTCAGAGTTCCAGTCCCCGAGAAAGCCTGGAAAAGAACTGTCTCCCTGGCTTCAAATCTACTGTCAATATCGATAGTAGTCCCACCTACATCATGCTCATCTTCAGATATACATTCATCCCTGAGGCCTCTATCATCGCATACACCTACAGGCTCTCCCTCCAGAGTCAATGAAGATGAAGGGACAGTCTTCAACATAGTAGTATTAACTTTCTCCACAGCGCTGATCTGTTCCCTAGTCTCAACACGATACTCATAAGTAGTAGCCGAATCCAAACCATCGATTCTCTCACTAATCACCTTATCTTCAGTAATAACATCAGCCTGCACACTACTCCACTCAGTAGAACCTTCAGGCCTATAAGAAACATTAACATCAACATCCGCAACATCAACAACACCGCCCAAACCAGAAACATCACCTCTAAAATTCAGAAAATCAACACCAACATTACCCTTACCAAGATCCAAAGGCTCCAAAACAACACCATCAGCCTCCAAAGAACCTTCTTCCGAGGAAATCGTCTTCAACATCGTAGTATTGGCCTCTAAAACAGTTCCCGTATCGCTCCCATCTTCATCCTCAGCATAAGCCCTCAACTCATACTCAGTACTCTCCTCCAAGCCTTCAGCACCGACCTCAAAAGTACCTGTCGAAGTGAAAGTCTCTAAACTAGATCGAGCCCAGTCACTTCCTGAACTAGCTTCCCTGTACTCAACACCAACATCAACACTGTCACCGGAAAAACTACTTACAGAAGCATTCAACTCCAGAAAATCAGTGCCAACACCAGAAACACCATCACTCTCAACACTCGGAGCAGCCGAAGCAGCCCCAACAAAAAACAACAACACCACCAAAAACAAACCAACAAACCTCATAAACAAACAAATAACAAATATAGTTTAAAAAATTAATTAAAAAAACGCCCTACATCAATCCACACCACCAACCCCCCACAACAAAAAATATAAACTGAGAAAAAACTTTTTACCAGCCACCAAATTCGTATGAGCTGTAATACAGCTCATCGTAGCTCTCAAGGCCTGTCCACGAATGAACAACTTGGAAACCCGAGCCATCCATCTCCGCAACACTCACCGATACATCATCACCAGTGTATTCAACACGCTTCACATATAGCTCATCGTCGCTGGTCGAATACTGGATATCTCCTGTATCATCGGCTTCAGCGATGTTGTTGACACTGCCATCCGGAGAAGTATACTCACTGTCCCGCAAAGCACCATCCAAATCACAGCCGCATCTCCGACTGTCGTAGAAGTAATGCCGTACCTTCGCTGATCGCAACATTATATCGCGAATATAATCCTAAAAGACTTTTTCAATTGCCTGCTAGTCTCACGGGCTTTCATATGGCTCTTATTCTTCCAATCTAATGTTCCTCCATCTCTGAAAACCTTCGTCAGTTCCATCGTCATAAAATACTAAAGATATGGTGGATTCGCCAGAATAACTAGTTATATCTTCACTTCTTGAAGTC
>JALDAN010000009.1 GCA_022729355.1 Candidatus Nanohalarchaeota archaeon
GAGGCCCCTGAATGGACAGGATACGTGAAGACAGGAGTGACTAAGGACAGTCCTCCACAGCAGGATAACTGGTACCACATCAGAAGTGCCGCAATCCTGAGAAGAATCTACACCGATGGGCCTCTAGGAGTATCCAAGCTACGAACCATCTTCGGCGACAACAGGGACAACGGACACGGACCTGAACACCACGGAAAGGCCTCCGGAAAAGTCATCCGGACAGCACTTCAGAATCTTGAGGATGCAGGCCTTGTGGAGACAGAGGAAGGAGAAGGCCGTGTACTGACTGAAGAAGGTCAGAGCTTCCTTGACAGCAAATCCGAAGAAGTAGCCTAAAAATGGGTAATAGAGGGTTTTTCTCTGATGTCTGACGACGAACTGGAGAAGCTCCGTGAAGAGAAAATGCAGGAACTTCAGGGGCAGCAGGAGGATCAGGAGGAACAGATTGAACAGCAGCGTCAGGCAGTGAAGCAGAAGGCCTCAAAGTATCTTACAGATGAGGCTCGTTCACGTCTCGGAAACGTAAGGGTTGCGAGGCCTGAACTGGCTCAGAGCGTTGAGATGCAGATCGCAAGGCTCGGTGAAATGGGTAGAGTTCAGGAAGTGACTGACAGCGACTTGAAGCAGATACTGAAGGATATCCAGAGCGACAGAGAAAACAGCAACGGTAATATAAGTTTCAGGAAGTGAAAAACGATTTACAACAGTTAAAAGGTGATAATAATATGAGTTCCAACAAGAGTTCAGCTACAAAGAAGAAACTGGCGAAGGCTAACAAGAAAGCGAAATCAGCACCTAGATGGGTTTCACTGAAGGCCTTTGGACTACAGAGAGCTGCAAAACGCTCCATCAAACCAAGAAAGGATAGACACTGGAGAAGAAACGACATCGATTAAACTCCAGTTTTCTCTCCAAGAGGTCCTGACGGCGATACGGTAAAGGGGTCTTTTTTCCTATACAGATTTCAAACTGTCTTTTTGAATGGAGATGATTTCTGCTTGAATATTGAAAGATACGACTATCTCGGTAACACGAACACAGGCTTCTACGCCACAGCAACCAACAACGCAGTAGTCGTGCCGCCGAAATTCAAGGCCTATGATGTATTCGAGACAGAAAAAGTAGTGGAGACGTACATCGCACGAACAAGACTTGTAGGCCTTTTCACAGCCGGGAACTCCAACTGTATTCTGGTGCCTGACACAGTTACATCCCGTGAAAAGGCTAAACTCGAGGAATCCGGTATAGATTTCCACGTACTGGATACTAAGAACACTGCTCTCGGCAACATGATACTTGCAAACGATAAAGGAGCAGTAATCAGCGAGAATCTTGAGGCCTCGAAGCAGGAGATTGAGGAGGTGCTTGATGTGCCTGTGGGGATAGTGGAGATAGCTGGAGTAACTAATCCAGGAGTATGTGGACTTGCCAACAGTAAGGGAGCAGTGCTTCACAGAGAGGCCTCTGAGGAAGAGGCGAAGAAGATTAAGGACGTACTTGAGCTTGAAGACGTTGATATCGGGACTACGAATGGAGGATCTCCTTTTGTCGGAGCCGGAGCTATCGCGAACGATCAGGGAATCCTTGTCAGCGAGAACACTACAGGGCCTGAGGTCGGAAGAATCGATAGGACTCTTGTCGATAGGGACTGAAAATTTTTCTTGCCACTTTTCTATACTAACAACTTCTTTTTATGGCAGAGGAACGCATTCATAATGTATTATGAAGAATGTTCTGGGATTCGGAGAAATAAACGCTGAAGATACTTCGAAGGTCGGCGGCAAAGGAGCAAATCTTGGAGAACTGAGAAACGAAACAGACGTACCTGTACTACCGGGGTACGCAACGACTTCAGAGGCCTACGATATCTTCATAGAGGAAACAGGCCTCCGGGAAAAGATTGAGACACTTCTCGACGGCCTGGACACAGGTGACGTCAACGATTTGCAGAGAAGAGGCCGCCAGATCAGGGCACATATCAAGGAGGCTGATATGCCGAAGGAGTTACGTGAAGATTTCATAGAGGCCTACAGGCAACTTGAAGATGAGATCGGAGTTGAGAATCCTATGGTTGCTGTAAGAAGCTCTGCTACAGCAGAGGACTTGCCAGGGGCTTCCTTTGCAGGACAGCAGGAGACTTATCTGAATGTTTCTGGTGAAAAGGATCTTGTTAAGCGTATCAAGGACTGTTATGCTTCTCTATTCACTAATCGTGCGATAAGTTACAGAGAGGACAAAGGTTTCTCGCACTTCGATGTGAAGCTGAGTGCCGTAGTTCAGAAGATGGGTCGTTCAGATATCGGTGCAGCAGGAGTGATGTTCAGCATGGATCCTGATTCTGGTTTCGAGGATGTAGTGACTATCAACGCATCCTACGGACTCGGAGAGTACGTTGTACTGGGAGAAGTCAATCCAGATGAGTTCACAGTTTTCAAGAAGAATCTCGGCATCATCGAGAAGAAGCTGGGCGACAAGGAGAAGAAACTTGTACGGAATGAAAAACACGAAGAAGGAGATAACCACGAGAACAAGAAGGTGAACGTGCCTCAGGAGGAAAGAGAGAAATACTGTATTACAGATAATCAGGTCAAGGAGCTGGCCAAGTACGCTGTCAGGATCGAAGAGCACTACGACAAACCTATGGACATCGAATGGGTGCTTGACGGCCAGACCAAGAAACTCTACATCGTACAGGCAAGGCCTGAAACAGTGCAGAGCGAGAAAGAGGAAAACGTAATAGAAGACTACAAACTGAGAGAAGAATCAGAGGTGCTGCTTGAAGGAGCAGCCATCGGCTCCAAGATCGGAAACGGTAAAGCACACGTTCTTTCATCTCCAAAACAGATTGACGAATTTGAGGAGGGAGAAGTACTTGTAACAGACATGACAGATCCTGACTGGGAGCCAATCATGAAGAAGGCAGGCGCCATCATCACAAACAAAGGAGGAAGAACAAGCCACGCAGCGATCGTATCCAGAGAACTCGGCGTACCCGCAGTAATCGGAACAGAAACGGCAACATCGCAGCTGACTGATGGAGAACCAGTAACAGTTGACTGCTCCTCCTCCACAGGAAAAATCTGGGAAGGAGAACTGGAATACGACGTCGAAGAACACCATCTGGAGGAGATACCTGAAACAGATACAGAAGTACAGATAAACATCGGAGAACCAAGTGAGGCCTTCAACCTGGCACAACTACCTGTAGATGGAGTAGGCCTCGCCAGAGAAGAATTCATTATCTCAAGTCATGTCGGGGAACATCCTTTGAAGCTGATAGAGGAAGGCCGTGAAGATGAGTACGTTGAGGCCTTGCGTTCAGGCCTCGGGAAGATCGGAGTCGCTTTTTATCCTGATCAGGTGGTTGTGAGATTGAGTGATTTCAAGTCGGATGAGTACGCTGAGCTTGAAGGCGGTGAAGCTTACGAGCCGGATGAAGCGAATCCTATGCTTGGATTCCGTGGTGCTTCACGTTACTACGATGAGGAGTTCTCAAAGGCCTTTGAGCTTGAGTGTGAGGCCTTGAGGCGTTGCATCGACGAGTTGGAACTGGATAATATCACTGTCATGGTGCCTTTCTGCCGGACGGTTGAAGAGGCGAAGAATGTCCGTGCAAAGATGAAGGAGTACGGGCTTAATGACGGCGACTTGGAGGTTTATGTCATGGCGGAGATCCCATCCAATATTATTCGTGCTGATAAGTTCGCGGAGTACTTTGATGGTTTCTCTGTCGGGACGAATGATCTTACACAGCTTACTCTTGGAGTCGATAGAAACAGCGACAAGTTGAAGGAGCTGTTTGATGAACGTGATCCAGCAGTTAAGGAATCTGTCAGAGAGCTTATCCAGCAGGCTCACAGGAACGATGCACATGTCGGGATATGCGGCGATGCGCCGTCTACTCATGAAGGATACGCTGATTTCCTTGTGGATAACGGGATAGATGCCATATCTGTTTCTCCGGATGTGGCCCTGGAGACTATTCTGAAGGTTGCTGAGGCCGAGGAATCAACTTCCGATACAGAGATACAGGTGGAGGTTGATGCCAAGGCAGAAATCGGCGGATCAGCAGGAGAAGTATATGAGGCCTTACGTGATAAAGGAGAGGCGCAGGCTAACAAACTGTTGAACCTGACAGGTGATCTTGACAGCGAGGCCTTGAACAGAGGTCTTGGCTGGCTGGCAAAAGAGGGGAAGATCGAGGTCCGTGAGGAGGACGGGGAGAAGTATTACTCGATTAAGTAAAGGTGTAGTTGTAAAAAGTTGTAGGCCTTCAGTGAATGTATGGGAATAGAACTTTGGATGGTTTTCGAGGCCGTGGCAGAGTCAAGGAAGGATTTAGAGAATTCTCTTGATGACCATATTGAAAAAATGAAGACGGAGAAAGAACTGGAGATTAAAGAGTACGAAGTAGAGGAATCTGAGGAAGTTGAAGATCCTCATCCAGGCCTCGACAAAGGTTTTTCACAGGTGGCAGAAGTACGTGCAGAGGCAGATAACTATACTCGTGCTGTGAAAACTGTGATTAATTATGGCCCTACTTATGTTCAGGTTGAAGGCCCAGATATGTACGAGATGGATTTGCCGGATGCTCAGAAGAGTCTTCAGGAAGTAGCTACTATGATGCATCAGTATGCACAGATGGGTTTGGGAGGCGTACTGGTATCAAATCCTGAGGCTGAAGACTGATCTGAAGTCTTAATATCTCTTTTTCCAATCTTCAGATGGGTTCTTCACCCTTGGTTAACATAAATGTAGAGTTCTAACTTGAGAGTGTGTGATTCAATATGAAAGATAGTTTGAAGTCAGGAAATGCACGTAAATTGCTGATCCTGGCTGTTCTCGTGCTTTTAACTGCTGCTTCATCAGCCACAAGCATAGAGAGTGAGAATATATTTATAGAGGTTGCAGATGATCGTGTGGATGCAGAGATTCAGGTTGAAGAACTGAGTTCAGATCAATTTGCCTACATAACTACAAGCGAAGTTTCAAGCGTTAATGCTTCAATAGCCGGACAATTAAGCGAATGTACGATACGCTCCGTAGCTCTTGGATCTGAGATACGCTGTGAAACCGATGAGACAGAGAATTTTACAGTTGATATGACCTATACTGTTGCTGAGGGATTTGTAGAGGAAAGCGGTAGTGAAAGAATATTCAGACATCAACATCCGGTTTTCAGGCCTACAGAACAGTACAATCTTGAAGTCGTTCTACCTGAAGGAACAGCCCTTGCACAGGAAGAAAATATGTCTCAAGTGGTCAGTCCACTAGGAGGTTCAATAGATACTACTAATGGCCGCCAGATTTCTGTTAGCTGGGAGAAACAACCAAGTCTAGGAGAAACCCTGAATTTCTATATAATCTATGAAGATTTTAAGCCCGGGGAAAGCCCTGATCCAAATAATATTCGCGAAATTGTGATATTCATACTTGCTCTAATAGCTGTAGGCCTTCTTGCATACATATTCCGGAGAAGGATTGAGAGAGAAAGTATTTCTAAAGCACTTGAGGATCTTGAAGAAGAAGAAATGGAAGTAATGGAACTTCTGATAGAAAATGACGGAGAATTCCTTCAAAAAGATGTTGTAGATGAACTTGATTACTCAAAGGCCAAAGTATCCGGTATCGTATCAGGCCTTGTAGAAGAAGGATATGTCAAGAAGACAAAAGAGGGTCGAAGCAACAAACTTGTGATACCAAAAAAATATAGTGTCTAATTAGCTGTTGTAATCTGGAAAACTTCAACTGCTCCTGAAATCTGTCTTCTGCAAACACATCTTGCTTCAGATCCTTCATCTACTTCCTCCGATAGATTTGCCTCCATCCTATCTGGAGTAACACAGTTAACAAAGCCTTCCTCCATAGAATCCTGTATTCCCTTCTCAACCTCCATACAATAAGCTCTATCTTCTCTATCATCAGCTTGCATCATATAAGAAGCTGCAAGGCCTGTTGAAAGACCTATTAATACTGTCAGTGTTACAAGAGAGGCCTTTATTATCTGATTATTCATTGTGCTACTTCACCGTTGAGAAGTGCATCTATGTCTTGCGTTGAGGCTCTCCCTTCCAGTCTTTTATCTTCATCTTGATTTGCAATAATGGTTGGTATTTCGGTTATATTGTATTGAGATTTAAGTACGTCTACGAATCCGTCATCAAACTCTGTTGGAACTGTGAAAACCAGTAGATCTTCTCCATATTCGTGTTTAAGTAGTGAAAGCTGTTCTCCTGTATAGCCACAGGCATCACAGTCTTCAGCATCTCCTATCTGTGTTGTGAAGTAAAGTACAGTATCTACATCGTAGTCATCGCATTGTTCTTTGAGCTCTTCTGAGAACATCCAGTAACGGAGGCCTGAAAGTACGTAAAGGTTCTTCATTGATTCAAAATCGTCAGATCGGAAGAAACTTCTATCTTCATAGTTCTGAAGATTATCAAGCCTATCATTGTAGTTTCTGACAATATCTTCAAGGCCGGCTTCCAGTCCGCTGCATGATTCAACGTTGTCAGATTGAAGGTAGCTTAACTGAAGTTGCCTGCTTTCCAAAGCAATATTATCATCTTGTATATCTTCCTGAAGAGCGGAATATCTTTTATCATCCATGAGGTTGCTGAACATTACACCTAGCATGAAGATAAGGAGCGTCAGTACTGCTGCGAAAAGATATCTGTACTTTTTGACTTCCCTCATTTCACTCAAGTCTTTCATAATAATCACTCTACCTCATAAACTGTATAAGTACATCCTACACCCTCAACTTCAACACTTTTAACGTGATCGGACTCGATCTCATCCAGCATATTATCCACAGTCTCCTCACAGGCCGGAATAGCATCAGTACAGTACCAGGCACAAGAATTGAAGACGTAGTAATCAACTTCTCCTCTCACGTTTGGATACGTCTCGTTCAAGTTCTCAGGTCTTAAAGGAGTGTACTGGAAATCACCGTAAACATTTACAACAGGATCATTACCAGCTACACGAGTATCATCCAGATCGCTCATTCCCTGGAGGAACTGAATCCTCTCTTCATCAGCCCATTGATGCTCAGTATAAGTAGAAGTGAAATTAAACAGCATCAAAACAATTACAACAGCCATAAACACCCTCATAAACGTTTCTAAGCCGAAATCAAATCTTTCCAGTACCTGCTCCTCCAGCATGACAAGGCCTCTTGCCGCAAAGATCGCCATCAAAGGCAGGAAGATAAGCAGGAAGCGGGCCTCCTTATGAGGATAAAGCGTGAAGAAGCCGTACAGCGCCACAAGCGATGAAGCAAATGCTCCGTACACCCATTCACGCCCCTTGAAAGCTGCGTAAAGGCCTACAGGAGTCAGTACAAGTAAAGGATTTGCAAGGACTGCCTCCATCATGTAGAAAAGGCCGAAAAAGTATCTTTCAGGATTCAATAACGGAACGCTTGCTCCTGCAGTCAGAGGCCTCAATATATCACCGTACATGTGATAGTTGAATGCGAAGAAAGGTGTGGCAACTGCGAAGAAGCCCAAGGTATAGTAAAATGCGTTCATGAAGGCTTTTTTGAAGTCTGTTTTGACATCTCTAACGAAGACGTAGAATGCCAGTGCTGGACCTACTATCGCTGCCGGGAATCTTGTGAGGAATGCAAGCGAGTTGAGGCCTCCACCTAAAATGTTTTGTCTCTGGTAGGCAGAGTATGCTGCGGCGAATACAAGGAATGATGCAGGGATTCCTGTCAGGACTTGATGTGTGTAGCTGTAGAAAAGTGATGTTGAAGCGATGATCCCTGTCGTGTACAGTGCCATCTTCCTGTCAAGTATCTTGAAAGTGAGGAAGTATGTCGCCACGAGGCCTGCTGTAGCAATCAGCAGTGAAAGCAGGTAAGGGAATCCTATCATCGGTACTCCTGCCTTCCATAGGCCTCCGAGTATGAGTGGCATCATTATCGGTCTCAGTGCCTCCCATATTCCATACATACCCTCTGAGAACAGTCTTTTACCCATTCCTATGTATACTGAGGCATCCCAAATAGGTGGCTGATTCCATACGGTTGCGACTATGGCGAGCTGTGTGGCGAAGAAAATTGCGATTATGTATACTAGCTTCCTGTGGCTGTTCCAGAGGGCGTCTGCGGTTTCCTTAATCGTGTTTTTTACTTTCATTTTTACCAGCTCGCATCTATGTCGAATAACATCTCTATAATTACAACTAGCCACATAAGGCCTAGGAATAATACGTACCAGGCTAAATAAATAAATGTAGGTATAATTCCGTGTTCCAATACGTTTTCTTCAGTGTGGCGTGCCGCTAAATATGCAAGGAATCCTGAAACGACAAACATTGATAGAATCAAGAGTAAGTTGATATATCTTATACTGATCACGTTCCAGTACATTGTAGTAAAGAACTGTGAAAGAGAGAAACCATGAGCAAAAGGATTTAATGCAACAAGGCCTATCTGGGAGATATTGTAAAGCATATCAAATACCGGTGTCAGTATAAAGTACGAAATTAGAAATAGTGTGGCTATTGAAAGGCCTCCAGCTACTACTTTTGATGGCAGTCCGAAGTATCCGAAGTCGCCGTAGTCCGAGTTGAGAAACATTTCCTTGTATTTGATTATGTTTTCGAGTGATCCACGGTACCAGCGTTTTCTCTGATGGTAAAGTGCTTTGAATGTGTCCGGCGCTATAGTGTATACTTCTCCCTGCCTGGAGCTTAGTACTCTCCACTGGTGTTTCTGAAGTCTGAAGCAGATCTCTTGATCTTCTACGAGTGATTCTTCGTCGAAACCGCCTACTTCTCTGATTATTTCTGTTCTGTAGACACTGAGAGGGCCTGGTGTTACGTGGATTGCGTTTATAGCACTCATGACACTTCTGTGGAATATTCCGACCATGTATTCGAACCACTGGACTTTCTGTATCATATTCTTCGGATCATGGACTTTCATGGCGGAGGCGATTGCTGCAGTGTCTTCATCGAACTGTGAAACAATATTTTTCAGTGAGTCCTCCATTATTCTTGAGTCTGCGTCTACGCAGGCCAGGAATTTTCCTGTTGCCTTATCAAGGCCTGTGTTGAGTGCTCCTCCCTTGCCCTGATTTTCTTGATTAATGACTGTGACAATATCTCTATCTTCGTATTCACGTGCTCTTTCTTCAGTTCTATCTGTGCTTCCGTCATCAACTACTATTATCTCCATCAATTCCTTCGGATAATTCACATTAAGGCAGGATTCTATTGTCATGGCAATGCTGTCTTCTTCATTATATGCTGGAATGATAAGGGATATTGTAGGCCATTCTTCAAGCCATTCAACTTCTGGCTTCAGTTCTCCCGAATCAAGAAATACTAGAAGTATGAATACTGTGACAAACAGTGTTGCTCCGTAAAGCAGCCAGAGCATCAACTCTACCATGTACGAGAATTCCTGTCAAAACTTAATATAACCACCTGAACAACCAGACAGGAAC
This sequence comes from Candidatus Nanohalarchaeota archaeon, assembly GCA_022729355.1. GTDB lineage: Archaea > Nanohalarchaeota > Nanosalinia > Nanosalinales > Nanosalinaceae > Nanosalina. The sequence continues at coordinate 9,462 of JALDAN010000009.1, forward strand.
TCTGAAAAGGCCTTAAATCAATTTTTCATGAGTTCCCTGAGAAGAACTGTTGCGTAACATCCTTTCGGAAGATCAAACTTAACAGTCATCTTGTGTTGACTCATATTCAGATCATCCTCCCCGATATCTAGAACTTCAAAATTTCGGAAATCGGCGAAAGCTCTTCTGTAAGTTCCCTCACTTCTCAGCTCAGGGAAATCCTGTAGTCTGAAGTCTTCCTGTGAAACACCTTCCTCCTCAAGAATCTCCTCAATCATGTTTTCAGGCCTATTATCCTTCAAATCAGTCTTGAACCCGACCAGAGGAATCTCGTACTTTTCATCATACCACTCATCCTCCAGTAGCTCTGAAAGAACACGATTGAATACCCAGGACTGATACGCATGGATAAAAAGCTCTTGGAGGCCTTCAGGAAGCCTCTTGATCGCCCCCTTGTAGTCCTCAGGATTCTTAGTTAAGTGATAAAGAAGTGTTTTCTCGTATCTGTAGCTTTCAGGGAATTTTTCCGCAGCATCCTCCGGATCTCTGGACTCCCAGAGCTTTCTGCGTGTCTTCGTTATACTTTTGTACTCGGACTCGTAAGGCTTTGCGATATACGTCCATACAGCTTCCTCAAATTCTCCTCTCAGAATATGGCGGCCCACCTGATGAGTGATAGGCCTTGCGCTTCCAAATCTCTGGTTTCCGAAGTAGTTCGGGAACTTCCCGTCAAGTTCATCCACTATCTTCAAGGATCTATTCCTGATATCTTCAATCGGAAGATTCAGATCTCTCAGTACTATTTCAAATCTATTGGCATCTAGATTTCCGAGGCCTATGTGATTTCCTTTTCCAACTACTTCAAGATCGAATTCATCTGTGAATATCTGTCTGACATCTTCAGGCTCTACTCCCTGGATAGAAATATACTGTTCTGTGACTGCTCTCTTATCTTTATTACCTGCATAGCCAATCCTGTCACGTGAAATGTGAAGCATGTTTGAAAGCTTGCCGATGGCCTCCAGAGTAGTCATATTCTGCTTCCTCAGGCGTACAATAACATGATCTCCTTCACCTGTATCGTGCCTCGCAAGCTCTTTGACGATGAAGTCGCTGACCTGCTCCTTTATAGCACCCTTTATCCCGAAAGTATCGCTGTAATAAGCCCAGTCCATACTGGCCATATCCAGATCTGCGAATTCATCCTGCTCCTGTTCTGTATCCTCTGTCATAATTCTCTCTGCACGTAAACTTGTAATGCGAATTAGTCGTTTTTATTTTATCAGTGCCAGATCCCCTGTCACTGAATCAATACTATCTTCCTTGTCCGGGCCTATCGCCAGTGCCGTTTCCGTTCCTGACTTAAGCTCCGTCTTCCCTGCATCCTTCACGCTAGATACTGTGAGTCCTGAGGCCTCTGCATCCATCCTCTTTTCCTGTAAAGACTGTTCATCAACTTTCAGTACGATTTTCTTTTCACCTGAGACCTCCCATTCCTTTACTGCTTGTTTATCTGCTTTTCTGTAGGCCTTGAGTGATGCATGGCAGGCCTGTGCAATCATTTTGCCTTTGGACATGTCGAGGTCCTCTCTCAGTAGTATGGCCTGCTTGTATCCAGTCATATCTTGTCGATCTTCTCCTGTGAGATAGCTTCCTTTTTTAGACTTCAGGAAACAATCAAACACTAAAATCTTTAATACCTGTCGATAACAACAAATCTGTTTGTTGATGGGTTCGCCCAGATTCGAACTGGGGATCTTCGCCTTGTAAGGGCGACGTCATAACCAACTAGACCACGAACCCATCTGCGTAATCACTGATTAAACGTGAAGTCTTAAAATACCATTCGGCCTCATCCAATCTCCTTCTCAAGTATCGGATCGTAGACAGTATCCTCCGAAGAGTAATACGGATAATAAATCTCTTTAACCGATGCATTCTTCAACCTCTTGGAGGCCTCCGCCACATCAGCATCGAATTCAAGTATGTCATCTTCAGCTGCATCTTCCTCCTTTAACTCGAGATCGAGGACAGATTCCTTCAAGGCCAGTCCTTCCTCTTTCAGGAGGCCTTTTTCTCTGAGTCCTTTGAGTCTGTTGCTCAGTCTAGATACTGATATTCCCAGTTCATCAACTATAGAGCTTTTATCGGCGCCTTGTCTGACTTTATGCAGAATATCTTTCTCAGGGCCTTCAGGCTTCTTTCTCTCTGCTTTAACACTGTTTTCAATGCCATCAATCAGCATCTCCTTCTCGCTGTTTTCAAGCAGGTAGAGCGGATAGTACGTCGTTGAGAACTTCTCTCCATACATGTTCTCGACTTCTGACTTTCTTTTCCTGGTCTCGAACACTTTGACAGGTTTCTTTTCCTGATATGTTTCCGCTGTCTGTGTCTCTCCTCCATGCTGGGACTTCCTCTGCCTGACATCAGTCATAACCGGATACTGATTACCCAGTACGAAACAAACTCCCGGTGGAAGAGACTTGATCATATCCTCAACACCCGATGTCACACCTTCAAAAGACTTGGAGATAGCCTTCAGATCGTTTGGATTAGTAACCTTCAATATAAACTGTGTGTTACACTGCGATAGTACGTTCTTGTCGATTCTGGCAGGCCTCTGACTGATAACTCCAATACCGAGGCCGAATTTTCTCCCCTCCGAAGCGATCTTACGCATTATCGGATTTGAGATGGCCTGTCCGAATCCTTTCTCCGGGATGAAGTTGTGGGCCTCCTCGAAAACCATGATGAACGGTGGGATACGATCCTTTTTCCTCATGTCGAAAAGCTTCTTCGCAAGCATGTATACCGCCATCTCTGCTGACTCCGGCTCCACAGCCTTCAAATTGATTATAGAGGCCTCTCCCTTGTTCACCAAGTCTTTCAGGTCAATCGGGTTGTCGGAGAAAAGGCCTGAATCCTCCAGTTGTTCCAGATAGTTTAGCAGATTCCATTTGGCTGTCGAGTCCTCGTGTTGGACAGCATCCATTATATCCACAAGTTTGTAATCATCGTTTTTCTCGTTCAATCGTTTCAAGGAGTTATAGAGTACTCCCATCTGGGAGTTAGTTAATGAGTCCGGTATCAGTGTCTGAAGTTCCTTCTTATCGAAGTTAAGGGATGAGAACTCCAGAGGCATCGCCGACTTGTTGATGTCTGTATTCGGTGAGTACTCCTTTATTTCGTAACCTTTCGAGTCTTCAGGGTTCTCCGGGTTTGGATTCTGAAGTGATGAGAACTCTCCGTGAGGATCGATCACCATCACAGGGAAGTCCTGCTCCAGCATCTCCTCTATCAGTACACCTGTAAGATATGATTTCCCTGCCCCGGTCTGAGCCAGTACAGCAAAGTGCTTGTAAAAATCCTCAGGATTAACGAAGATATCGATATCCTCATTAGTCTCAAGATTTCCAACCCTTAACCCATCATCCTTAAGCCCCAGTGTATCAGAAATAAGCTCCTGATCTGCCGAGTATACGATTGAGTCCGGCTCGATGACATGGCGTGGAGCCCTTGTCATGCCTTTATCCCTGTATCCGATTATGTTGGCAGTTGCTATAGTGCTGTCCGTCTTTTTCTTCACTTCATCTACCTGTGCCAGCACCCATCTGTCGTTGCTTTTTACAGATACAAAATCAAATTTACCTACTTCTTCTGTCGCCCTGAAATCAAACGAAGAAGTATCAACTTCTCCCTCAATAGTTCCTAATTGCATCTACCAAACAATTAACGTAAAGACTTTTTGAAACCTGCACCGCGTCAAAGGCCTACCCATCAGAACAGGAGGGGGATTTAAGAAGTTAGACATCTCGTCAGTAAACATATGTTACCCGACCTGCCGGAAAGATTCTCGGAAGGCCTTGAAAGAGATCTAATGTTTCTAGGCCTGATAGTAGTAATAATCATGATTTTCGCTGGAATCAACAATATCAGGACACCGGTAGAGCCTATGGAAGTAGGGATGACAGAGATCGAGACAGACTGCCACGGAATAGAGGCGGGTATGTGTCTAGGCCTTCAGATGCGTTCATCCGAGACGTTCAATCCAGGATACGGTAACTACAGCCATCCTGAGCCGGGAGAAGATAATTACTACAGGCTTGCCGAGTCAGAACTTATGCTTCAGGCCTACAATATCTGTGAAGATCCTGAAGTAACTGGAATGGACTGGACGGAAGAGGCCTCTTACGAGAACAGGACAGGTACTGAGTGGCTTGAGATGGAGGAAGTTGATCTTCTTCCATGTGAGGAGACAACTTATTTGCGGCTTGACTCGTGATTAAGTATTTCTGCGTTTTCTAGCCGCCTGAAACTGGTTTTTGTTTAAAAAATTTCCTGTTTAAACCTGTATTTAAGAGGTGTACAAATCTATATGTCAGAATACGTTGAGAGAACTTTCGTCGCTTTGAAACCGGATGCAGTTAAGAGAGGGATTGTGGGCGACATAATCTCACAGATTGAAAATACAGGAATGAAAATCGTAGGCCTGAAAATGGTTCAGGCAACAGACCAGCTACTTGAACAGCATTACGAGGAACATGTCGACAAACCTTTCTACGAAGGCCTTGCAGAATACATGAAGGACGGGCCTATAGTCGCAATGGTTGTAGAAGGAGTTCACGCAGTTGACAACATGAGAAAGCTTATCGGAGACACAGATGCAAGAGAGGCCCATCCGGCGACAATCAGAGGACAGTACAGCCACATGTCAATGGATCACGCCGACGAAGCAGGAAGACTTTACAGGAACATCATCCACGCATCAGCAGAAAAAGATGAAGCAGAGAAAGAAGTCAACATCTGGTTCGAGGAAGAGGAACTGCAGGACTTCGAACAGGCACACGAACAAGAAGTAAGGTGAAAAAACCAGATGGCCAAAAGACTTTACAGATCAGAATCAGACAGAATCCTCGGAGGCGTCTGCGGAGGAATCGCAGAAGTCTACGACTTCGATCCAACACTGATCAGACTACTCGCCGTCGCACTATTCCTCGGCGCAGGAACAGGCCTTCTAGCCTACCTAATTGCCTGGATAATCGTTCCAACAGAAAGCGAAATCAAGAAATAAGGCAGGGAGGCAATAAAAAGGCCTCAAAACATTTCTTTTTTCTACTTCATCTCCAGTATCTTAGAGATATCTAATTCGAAGCCTGAGGCCTTCATATCCAGCTCCCAGTTCTCAACTACGTCTTCAGAATACTGACAGATGAAACCTACTTGTTCGCCGTTCAGCAGTATATCTGCGGCTCTGCCTTCCTCTGCGAACTCTTTTTCTGAGGCCTCCAGTATGAAGTTGACGCCTATATCTCTCTCGAATACCTGAAGTACTTGACGTGCGTCAGTGTAGTCGACTTTTCCTGCCTTCACGAACGCCAGCTTCATCACGTTGGATGCTCCTACGTGGCTGTCGTCAGTTTTGACTACTTCTGAGGCCTCGAAGAAGCTCTGTGGGTAGCTGTGGTGTCTGTTGTCGTGGAGTGCCTGGAATAGTGAAGGTGTCAGCCAGTTCCTGATGGCCTGTTGATCCTTACTGGAGGGATTCTCCACGGATGCATACTCATCCTCTGTTTTCTCCATCTTGTCGAAAAGATCTTCTGTGCTGGAGAGGTAGAACGTGTTGGCTTCCAGTGCTCCTGCTGAACTCATTACATCTCTTACACGATCGACGAAGTCCTGTAACTCGGTTTTCTCCGCTATCTGATCGACTTCTGGCATTTCAGGTTCGATATTGCTGTACCGGTGTGCGATAACAACTTCTTCAATCAAGTCGTACTGGTGAAGGATATCGTTCCTGTACGCCGGGATTTCAACACGGATGTAGTCGTTCTTCTTTTTCGCATCGTGCTTCATCATCTCAAGCCTGTGAACTATCTCATCGGCGGACAGTTCAAGGCCTGAAATCTCCCTGAAGTAGTCGATGTCAAGCTTCATTTTTTCAGGAGTAAGATCCGGCAGTTCCTCACCGTCTACAGTTACTGACTCTATCTGTCCTTCTCTCTCAGACAGTGCAGTAGCCATAATATTCAAGGCCTTCATTACCGTCTCTCTATGTTTCCCTGTTACATCTATGAAGATTTCCTCTGTAGAGGCATCTACTTCTGTAAGCTGATTATTGATTATGGGAGGGAAGCTCAGTATCACTCCTTCATCATCTTCGATAATCGGATACAAGTCCTCATCTTCCAGTATCCAAGCGTATTCACGGCCTTTCTCATGCCTGTCGAGTATCTCCTCCAGATCCATATCTGAATCATACTCCAGTGGTGTCAAGGAAACTTTCTCTGGCTCAACAGCCTTGTAAGTAAACGGAGCCTCGATAGTAGACAAGTCATGGAGACCTATCGCCAGCTTATCTCTTCTGCGCCCCATTGTTTCATGAAGCTTCTCCTGCAACTGGATCAAGCCGTTTATCTTCTTCCGTGACAAGTCAAGGCCTCTCACTACAGCAGATCCGATATGAGGCCTTACTTCTTCTACTGAGTTATCCACTGATACTGTTATTTCTCCTTCTTCGATGCTGTACTTTGTTCTTCCTGTCTCTATATCGAAGAATCCTCTGTATGCTCTTGCGAGGCCTTCCACAGACAGTAGGTCAGGTCTGTTTGGGTATGTTTCGACGTCGCATACGTTGTTTTCTATTGCGTGCCAGTGTGCTCCCAGCATCGATCCTTCTTCAATCATTCTCTCGCTTTCGATCTTTTCTCCTACAAGGTTGTCGAACTCTCTCTTATCGATTTCTATGTTCGGCATCTATGCTTCACCTCCACTGTTTTCAGGCCTCCATTTAGGAGTGTCCTCTATTATCTCTATATCGTTCCTGTAGAGCTCCCTTATATCCTGTATATCGGCGGCTTTCATCGCGATACGGCCTACTCCGAGACCCCATGCCAGTACTGTTGCCTCGAATCCAAGCAAGGGCTTCACGACTTCAGGGCGGAACAGTCCTGCACCCCCCATTCCCATCCATTCCTCATCCTCCTCATCGTACACCTGTACTTCAGTGCTCATCTCCGTGTAAGGATAGTATGAAGGTATGAGTCGGAACTCGCTGTAACCCATCTTCTCGAAGAACTTGCTCAGATAGGCCTTCAGATTCCTGTAGTTAAGATCCTCTCCAACGACGATCCCGTCAAGCTGTATAAAGCCGGGTAAATGGGTTCTGTCAACTGTTTCATTCCTGAAGTTTCTACCGATTATGAAGAACTTCTTCGGCAGCTCCTCATCATTAATATCGATTTTATGCAGTCTCCTGGCGCTGACAGCTGTAGTATGCGTTCTCAACACATTTCTAGAGGCCTCATCTTCACTCCAGTCGTATCCCCATCCCTTGCTTCCTGTACTCCAGCCATCTTCATGCGTCTGCCTGATGTGATCGACTTTATCGCCGTAAACAGATATATCAGATTTCTCAGGCCTCTCCATGAAAAACGTGTCATGTAAGTCACGTGCAGGATGATCCTGGGCCGTGTAAAGGGCATCGAAGTTCAATAGGCTTGGAACAACGAAGTCGCCTCTCATCTCGCTGAAACCCATCTCCATGAACTTATCCCGTGCAAAATCCAGTATATCCATGTAGAAATGCTTCTTACCTGTACGAGGAGTCTCCACAGAGGCCTCAACATTGAACGCCTCAACTACATTATCAATACTTGTATCAAGGCCTTCATCTGTCAGCTTTACTTTCCTGGTGACTGACTCCTGTTCCTCGACAAGGCCTCTCTCGACGTGCTCCTGATTATAGTCTTCGTTCTCAAGTTCCTCTTTGAGAGGGTCTTCTTCGATTTCCTCTACAAGCTCGACTTCTCCCTGATTGATCTCGATCCAGGATCTTTTCCGGGCCTTACCCAAGGCTACATCCAGGTCTAGATCCTGTAGATCTGACATGTGGGAATCTCCTTCTTTCACCCGTTCAACAAGTCTGTACTCTGGAGAGCCTTTCTTCTTGACTTCACGGCCTGTATCCGTCAACACGTAACTTGTTTCCTCCTTTTCGTTGATGTCTGCGAGGCCTTTTTCTTCAAGTTCTAGTGAGGCCCTGTTGACCATCGACTGGTCGAAGCCTTCTTCTTCCAGTTGTTTTACGGTTGCTTCTCCGTCTTTTTTCTGCAGTTGTTCCAGTATTTTCAGGGCCTGTTTCGAGAGTTTCACATCGGTGTTCGGGGCTTGAAACATTTTATATCTTTAAGCTGTTTCCACGATCGCCGCGATCACGATAAGTGCCACACCTATCAGTACAAGCTTGAGGTAGTCGATCCATGTCTCACTGTCAAAGTGTTTCCTGTATATCGCTGCCGACATCAGTGTACCTGCGACTCCTGCCGTGATGAAGCCAAGCATCTCAAGCGATGCATGCGGAATAAATGCGAGAGCAAGGAAAGGATCAGTGCTTGCCACCTCCGCCAGAAACACACCGAGAACAGAAGCATTCCATGTCAAGACGAAAGCACCTGCAGAACCGATAACCAGTGCCAGAAGAAGTGCTGCAGCGAATACACCAAGATTATTCAGGAGAATTGTCTGGAAACCGGCATCTGATACAGCTGCACCTGAAAGACCTAGTACAGTCCTCTGCGGCTCGAAAGAGGCCTCTGTAAGAAAAGCTATTGCGAAGAATGCTGAGGCCTGTCCTGAGAATATGGAGAAGTAGTTCTTCAGTTCCGGGATATGCGGGAGGCCTTCTTCCTCATCCTTCATGAATTCACGTGTAAGAGAGAAGATCAGAGGAACTGCGGAGAAAACTACTGCTATCAATGCCAGTTCTGATGGGAAAAACATGTATGCGGCTGTGAATCCTACTGCTACTGCTACAGCACCGAGCAGGAAAAGCATCGGTGTGTTTCTCTTTTCTTCCTCCAGCAGGAACAGCTCCTGTAACATACAAAGTGTTTGCGGACTCCCTGTATAAACTATTTTCCTATCTGTCGAGGCCTGTATGCTCTTCCAGATACTGCTCAACTTCTTCAGAGGCCTCTTCACGTCTTCTCTTATGCTTTTCAAGGAATTTCTCAAGTCTGTCCTTGGCAATCTGCTTCAGTTCTCCGGAAAGCATCTCGCCGGAAGAGTACTTTTCTCTGATTCTTTCAAGCTCTTCATCATCTTCGATCAAGTGGAAGGCCAGTAGTTCGAACACCATGTCCTCCTGAATATTTGCTCCTTTCTCTCTGTGTTCTTCAAGGGTGTCACGGCCTCCTGTCTTCGCCTGATCTATCTTCTTTTTCGCGTCCTCGATGTCATCAGTCAGTGCGATGTAGCTTTTCGGATTGCTGCTGCTCATCTTTCCGCCCTGAAGGCCTCTCATGAACTTGTTGTAGGTGCTGGAAGGCTTGTGGAACTGTGCGTCCCTGTACTTCCTTGCGACTTCTCTGGTCAGGCGGATATGCGGATCCTGATCAATCCCTACAGGCACAACCGTCGGCTTCGGACCGTCGAACTGCGGCTTCAGAATATCAGTGTACTGTGTCAGTGCCGAAGTGATCTTGCCGGGTTCTGCGCTTCCGTAAGTTGCCTCCACCTCGTTCTGTGTCAGATGTTTTGCAAACTGTTTGCTTTTCAGGTGGTACTCGTTTCCTCCAGTGCTCTGGAAGTAGAAATCTATATTCTCAAGATCGATGCCCAGAGCCACGTAATTCTTCAAGTACTCCTCTATCACCAGTTCACGGGCCTCTTCCAGAGACATGTCCCTCGTATTGTAGGCCTCGACATCAGCTGCTGCTATAGTAATCTGTGCCCCCATCTCCTGATACATCTTAATCTGATCAACAACACATTTGTGGCCGAAGTGGAATACTCCTGAAGGCATGATGCCTGTCATCATGGCGAACTGTTCTCCTTCATCTCTTGCATCCAGCAGCTTGTCAAGATCCCTGTGGCCGAAGATTATTCCTCTCCTGACAAGCAAGTTGTCGGGAAGTCTCTCCTCCACGTCACTTATCGGATCTATTCCGAACTTATCCATTTTTTCACTGTAATCTCCTATCTCAACATCGCCCCAGGGATCAATATCCGGCATTCAATAATACACCTCTACAACACGAATTACCTGTGAAGCTGTTTTCAATCTTTCCAAAGAAAAAAGTGGAAAAAGTCAGAGGACATCACCTCTGACAACCTCCACATCGTAATCCCTTCTATCAACCAATGCCTCGTAGGCCTCCTCTACTTCTCCACGTGAGGCCTCCCCGGCAACGACAAGTGCGTCACCCGCCTCGTAATCCAGTAATTCATCAGTCAATTCTTTGAGCTCGTGATCAGGGATATCATCGTACATCGCCTCCGGATAGGCCTCCTTCATCACTCCATCCTCGAACTCTGCTTCAGGATCAAGTGCTTCAGCTACATCTCTTAGAGAGGCCTCGACGTTATCCGGTGCTGGTTCTTCTCTTCTTGGATAAGCGTTGAAGAGTTCCTGCATGTAGCTTAGTACGGCAGGGTTCTGGGTCCTTGTGGATACTATGTCTTCTTCCTGCATCTCCTGTAGAACTCCGTAGGTTCTGGCAATTTTTCCTATCCCGAGTTCCTGGAAGTCCTCTTCGACTGCCAGTCCAACTGCGTAAGTTGTATCTGCCAGTCTATCTGTAGATGAGAAGCCTACTATCTGGTCGTCGACTTCTGCAGTGATGAAAGTTGATGCAGGTACTATATGTTCTACGACATCGTCGTATGTTGGCTGCCCATCCTTATCGAATGCGGATTGAGCTACTTCAACGAGTCTGTCTAGAGAAGAATCGTCAAGATGTTCAGGATTTTCATGCAGATTCAGCTGCAACTTTCCAAACACGTCCACCCGAAGTTGAATCAGTACTCATATCTATCACAGAGAATAAACAGGTCTGAAACCTTAAAAAGCCTCTGCAAGGCCTCAAAGCAGTACAGGACAGAGCTAAAGCTATTTCAAGGAATCAAAAGAAATTAGATACAGAGAATAATCAGTCAAGATAACTAAGATCTAGAGTTGCCATGAAAGGTTTTTGATTGATGAGATGGAGAGAAAGCTGGCGCTAGCGAGATTCAATACTGAAACCGCTCCAAACATATCCACCTTTCATACCCATGATAGGCCTCTGGAATGTTTAAAGTCTTTCGGCCTTAGTCCAGTTCCTCTATCTTTCTTGCTTTGAAGCCGAGCTGGCCGTCATATCCGTTTGTGGACATAAGCACCGGGTAGAACTCTTCAGAGGCCTCCAGTTTTTCCTCTCCATTAACTGCATATACCTGTCCTGTTTCAACTTTCTGGAAGTTCTCCGCTTTGAAATTCCAGTCTCCTTCTACTGTCTCGTAGTATCTGAAGATCTCAGGTTCACACGGCTCCGATTCTCCCTCAAGAGCATCCTGGGCCTTCAGAAAGTTCTCTATAGTTTTCTCTGCGTTCTCAACTGCTTCTTCACTTCCCTGATAACCAGTCTCTATAACCACTCCATCTGTCTGTTCGTGGAGTGTGCCGGTCTCCCCGGGGAAGTGAACAGCGTATTCTGCACCTACATCTTTCAAAAGGCCTCTTGTAGTATCATTTAGTCTCGTGAAAGTTGCGAAAGGCCTCGGATAGGAATGCGTGGTATGGATATCCAGAACCAGTGTTTCCTTGACTAAATCAGTGATTTCAGCTGCCAGTCTTTCTTCATGGCTATCGCTATCAGCATCGCCCGGAAAACTCCTGTTCATATCTGTATCTATGTAACGCACATCTTCCTCTAGGGCCTCTTCATTTGCAATTATGAACTGGACAGGCCTCTGAAAATCATGTTCCTCTTCCAGAAAGTTTTCTATCGCCTTCTTTCCTGCAGGTTCATCTCCGTGAACAGAACCTACAACAGTTAACTCCGGTTCACCTTCTCCTCTCCTGTAGACTTTCATACAGTTATACTATTTCGAACAGAGGATTCAAAAAAGCTCTTTAATCACTGAGTGCTTCAACAGCTGCCAAGTCCTCTCCACTCATGTAACGGACAAAAGCACCGCCAGCGATAGAAACATGCGAGAAATCCTCCAGAGAGTGGCCGAACCTCTGCACCAGTGAAGACGTATGGCCTCCTCCCAGAACAGTGAAACCATCTGACTCAGTCAGGGCCTCCACGATCTTCTTCGAGCCGGACGGATGCTCCTCAAAAGCACCCATAGGCCCTTTCATCACAACAGCGTCAGCATCTCTGATTATATCGGCGTACTTCTCCGCTGTCTTCCTTCCGATATCCCAAGTCATCTCATCAGGAACTTCTTCAGGCCTGTAATCACCCTTCTCAGTAGCCAAGTCGATCGGAGTCATTATCTTGTCGCTGTAGGCCTCCATCAACTCCTCAAACTCTCCTTGACTTGCATCAAAGCTGTTCCTTTCGATCCATTCATTCTTTTTATCTGATCCGAGGCCTTGTATTTTTAGCGCCAGTTCTCCGGGGATGCCTCCTAACAGGACTTTTTCCACGTCGTCAATCATATGCTTCATCATCCCGATTATATCGGAAGGCTTCTCCCCTCCAAGTACGAGTACGCCTGAGTTGAATTCCTCTCTTACTCTGTCACAGCTCTCAAGCTCGTTCTGCATGACAGGGCCTGCGTAGGCCTCCATTAAAGGCGTGAATCCGACTAGTGAGCCGTGTGAGCGGTGTGCTGCAGAGAATGCATCGTCGACGTAGACATCGAAGTATCGGGACATGTTCTCCACGAAGTGATCGTGTGCATGTCTTTCTGGAGAAGCGTTCTGCAGCTCCTCTGAGAGGAATCTTATGTTCTCCAGTACTGTTATGTCGCCATCCTGCATCGAGGCGACAGCATCTCCCAGTCGAGGCCCGAAAAATGATTGCACGAATTCGACTTCCTGATCCAGTTCTTCCGAGATGAAGTCGGCATGGGTCTCCAGTGATGTGAAGTCTTTTCTTGCAGGCCTTCCCTGATGCGCCATCACAAGTGTTCTCGCTCCTCTATCACTCAACTCCTTTATCGTTTCCACGTATCTCTCGAAACGCACTGTTTTCTGCGGTTCACCGTCTTCAACCGGGAGATTCAGGTCAGTCCTGAGAAGTACGTTACGTGATTCCAGTTGCGCATCCTCGATTCCTTTCATATCGAAAAGGCCTCCATATTACGATGTATTACTGTTCTTTGTTTTTAACTCTATCATAACTTCAGGAGCGCCAGGGCAACAGATATTAAAAATTTACAGCAGCTTTACAGTGTAGAGGTATTAATCGCTCTATGACAATCAAGGGTGGACGTTTTGGACTCTCGCAGCTTGAACAAGCAGGCTGCACTGAAAAGAAGCAATAACAGCTTCGCCTCAAAACCTTCCAGACTTTCTGCTATAAAAACTTCCAGTGAACGTGTTTCTCCATGAAAGATCTAGACAGGAAAGTGGCTGAGCTATCCAAGAGAAGAGGCTTCTTCTCACAGACAGCAGAGGCCTACGGCGGCGTAGCCGGCTTCCAGACATTCGGCCCTGAAGGCGCCGAACTGAAAAGAAACATAGAAAACAGCTGGAGAGCAAAGTTCTCCGACGAACTCGGAAACAGGGAGATAGAGGCCCCGACAATCATGCCTGAAGCAGTATTCGAGGCCTCCGGACATCTGGACACGTTCGACGACATGATTGTACGCTGTCCGGAGTGCGGAGAATCCAGCAGAGCTGACCACATAGTGGAAGACAATACAGAACTGGATGAAGCAGAAGGCCTATCAACTGAAAAAATAGAGGAGCTTTTCCAGGAGCATGATCTGGAATGCCCTGAGTGTGGCGAAAGCCTGGCAGGTGAGAAAGTTGAGGACTTCCATCTCATGTTTGAGACCACTATCGGTCCGGACTCCGGTAACAGAGGATATCTGAGGCCTGAAACAGCTCAGGGTATCTTCGTTGAGTTCCCACGGTTCAAGGATTATGAGCGTGGACAGCTACCTTTCGGTATCACACAGATAGGAAAATCATACAGAAACGAGATAAGTCCACGTAAAGGCCTTGTACGAGTTAGAGAACTGACTCAGGCCGAGCTTGAGCACTTCATCGATCCTGAAGAGGATAGGCCTCCGATGGATGAAGTGGAAGATGTAGAGCTGAAGCTTTACAGCCGTGAAAGACAGTCTGAAAAAGGAGATCTCCAGAGATTGACTGTCAGGGAATCTGTTGAGGAAGGAGTTATCGAATCCGAGTGGATCGCTTACTTCCTCGGTATTGCAACTGAGTGGTACAGAAGTATCGGTGTAGATATGGAGCGCTTCCGTTACAGGCAGCATCAGAACGATGAGCTCTCCCACTACGCAAGCGACTGCTGGGATGCAGAGGCGGACGTCAGCGCACTGGGAGAGGAAGAGGACTGGATCGAAATCACAGGATTCGCTTACAGAGGCTGCTACGATCTCAAGAAGCATCATGAACACAGCGAGGAAGACTATACAGTCTTCAAGGAGTATGATGAGCCTGTGGAAGAGGAAGTGACAGAAGTATCACCGGACATGGCATTCTTGGGGCCTGAGTACGGCGATAAAGCCGGAGAGATAGCTGAAGCACTTCAGGAGAAGGCGGAGGAAAATCCAGAGGCCTTTGAACAGGATGAAATCGCTGTAGAGGTCGAAGGCGAAGAGTATTCGATTCCATCGGAGAGATGTGGCTTCGAGAGGAAGACCGTTACGAAGAACGGTGAGCACATTCTTCCGCACGTAGTGGAGCCTTCCTTCGGTATCGACAGGATGGTGTACACGATCCTGGCTCACTCATACGATGAGGACGAAGTCGATGGAGAAGAAAGAACAGTGATGCGCTTCGATGAGGAAGTTGCACCGACTGAAGTCGCAGTCTTCCCATTGATGGATAAAGAAGGCCTAGGAGAGAAGGCGCGTGAAGTCGCCGACATGCTGAGATCTGAAGGCCTTTCAGTCAAGTACGATGATACAGGAAACATCGGCAAGCGCTACAGGAGACAGGACGAGGTCGGAACACCTTACTGCGTAACAATCGATTATGATACTCTGGAGGAGGAACCTGAGACAGTGACTGTAAGGGATCGTGACTCCACCGAACAGGAACGTGTCAGAATCGACGAACTCGCAGAGCACCTGTCCTGAGGCCATTCCCCCCACACATATATTTTTCTCTTTCCTTTTTCCCTATGCAAATTTAAGTTTAGGCATGGCTAAACTTTGTTGTTGCGATGTCTGTCTTGGATGAGATAGAGGAGATCGAGTCAGGTCTACGTGAGCAGCGTTGTCCTGATGAAGTTGTTTCTGCGGCAGAGGAAGTAACTGAATTCTTCCCTGATAGAAGTGATGCATTGGAGTACGTCAGTGCGTACAGGGAGGCCTATAGAGGAGAGGATGTTGATGATCCTGTCGGTTTTGCGGAGAGCTGGTATGAAAGCTTTGATGGAGATATGTCCGGGATAACTGATCAATTCCTGTATGAAGATTGATAAAAAGCTACTTGAGTAGTTTCCGTGTATGGCCGAGTGCTCTGAATGCGGGAAGAAGACGATGAGCTTCACCTGCCATTACTGTGGAGAGAAGTTCTGCTCCGAGCACCGGCTTCCCGAGAACCATGACTGTGACGGCCTGGAAACAGGGAAGAAGCTGGAAACAATGGCCGGATACAGTGAGGAAGATGAGGAGGAAGAGGCCTCTGACGAGAAATGGTTTGAGGACAGAGACGTGAAGCAGGAGGTCAAGAGAACTCCTTCGCCGCAGAAACGGAGTTTGATGGACGATATACTTTTCAGATTGAAGCGGAACTACACTCTTGCGATTATACTTGTTACCTCCGGATTCTTCATTTTGGGGCAGATGTTCCCGGTAGTTAGTTACGCTCTGATGCTTTTCCCGAACATCACTCCTGAACTACTGGCTCCAGGCCTCCAAACGGTATCAGACAGTCTTGGATACGTTCCTTCACTACTGAATCAGCCATGGGGTCTTCTGACTGTGCTGCTTGTGCACGGAAGCCTGTTCCATCTACTGGCCAACATGATCACGTTCTACTTTTTCGGAGACGTGCTGGAGAAGGCTATCGGCAGTAAAGAAATGCTGAAGTTCTACATAGGGACAGGCCTTGTAGCAAGCCTGGCATTCGTATTAGTCAGCAACATCTACTACATACTTCACGGAGCAGCATTTGCCTCCGGAGTAGGAACTTTGACACCTGCAGTAGGAGCATCAGGAGCTGTAGTAGCAGCTGTAGGAGCTGTCGCAATGCTTTACCCGGACTCGGAAGTACTGCTGTACTTCGTGATACCTATGAAGATTCAAACAGCAGTGAAGGCCTTCGGAGTCATAGAACTGTTCAATCTCTCCACCAAATTGATGGGGACGACGCTTCCTGTGATCGGCGGATTCGCAAGCTCCGCACACCTCGCAGGACTTTTGATAGGCCTCTACGTAGGTAAAAGGATGCGAGATAACGTTAGAAAAACTTCTCAGATAGATCTATTCAAGGCGTAAGTCTATCAACTTCGTAGTAAGTGACTCCTGACTCATTATCGACTACTGCCCAGAGCATCGTGGCACGGATATTGTTCGCAAGTCTGACTGCACGGCTCATCTCCTGAAAGCTAAGCGTATCATTCTCTGGGACTGCATGTACAACCCATTTAGTGTGCTGCTTCTGCTTCTTCGGGCCTTCCTGATACGGATTAACTCCTCTCGGATATACTCTGAAATGTGCTCCGAACTTGAAGCCTGTCTTGACGATGAATCCTCTTTCACGTAAATCGCTGTAGGCCTGAAGCTTGTGATAGAACTCCTCGTCCTCATCCGTGAAGGCATCGAAGGCCTCTTCCTCCGATAACTCCCCTCCTTCAGAAGTGACAGTCAGTAAGTCTCTCTGGAGGAGGTGGTAGGCCTCCACCATCGATAGTTCAAGGATGTCCTCGTTGTACTTCCCGTAGTAGTGTTCGTTGTGGACTTTCTCTGCATCTTCTTCATCCCTGACTACGACGCGGGAGCCGGTGAATTTTCCTTTATTCATAGAAAAATATGGAGGCCTCTATCTTTTTCAACTCTGGTAGTCGCCGAGAGTGTTCTGGTTGCTTTCCCCCATGATTCTCTGTGCTGTACTCCAAGAAAGCCGTGTTTCCTCAGGTAGTTCGCCGTACTCATCCACGTATTTTTCCAGAAACTTTATCGTTGGCTTGTCATGCGGGTACCCGGATTTGAAGTCGTATCCGTACTTCTTCTTTAACTCCTCTATATGTGATTCACGTGCGCTTTTAGCCACGATGGATGCTGCGGAGACGACAGGATATGTATCGTCGGCACCGTGCTCCGCCACGAAATCGATGTCTCCACTGTAATCCATCAAGTCCTTTACTTTGCCGATGAATCTGTCGCCGTCAGGCTCAGGGAGATCCATGAACACTTTGTCAGGCCTCGCCCTGTCAACCGTATCAGCGAATCCCTTCAACTCTATCTCGTTCAGAGACATCACTTCACGGAGCTCATCGATATCAGAGGCCGTCACCTCTTTCAAGAATACTTCTCCGATCTCCTCAATCTTCTCCCTTAGTTCCTCTCTTTTATTATCCGATAGTTTCTTCGAGTCCTTGACTCCTAGGCCTTCCAGCTCCTCTAAATCTTCTTCGTCAAGCATGAATCCTCCGATGAACATGCTTCCGACTACAGGGCCTCGTCCAGCCTCGTCTATGCCAAGGAATTTAGTCATGGAAAAAGAGATGTGGGATGAGAAGTTAAAAAGAAAAGGCCTTTTTTATTCAACGACGAACTTGTAGATCTCTGCGTCTTCATCTACTCCGGCCTGAACGATCTCGTTTTCGTATTTTCTGACTGTGCCAGCGTTAACATCGTTTTCGTAAGGGACCTCTATTCTTTCTTCTCCTATAGCGACGTGGAGCGCGTCATCTGTTGTAAAGTAATCTACTTCTGTCCCCAGTGACTCTTCATCTATCTGTATCTCTACTCTATTATCAAGATCGTGAACCTGTACGCCTTTGAACCCTTCCAGATATTCTACTCCCTCCGGATTCTGCACTGCGTCTTCGTAGGCCTCTCTCGCTACATCTTCTCCTATCTCAAGATATGTCTGTCCGCTCACTATTGGCTGTCCTGACGGATTTACAACTAGTGAGACTCCTTCTTCGAGAAGATCCTCCATGCCCTGACCGAATGAGAAACGTGAAGACTGAGCAAACAAGTCAGCTTCTTTCGGCAGAATCCTTACAGGAACAGAACCGTTCAGCGCACCTCTATCATCTGAGCCAGCC
This sequence comes from Candidatus Nanohalarchaeota archaeon, assembly GCA_022729355.1. Lineage (GTDB taxonomy): Archaea > Nanohalarchaeota > Nanosalinia > Nanosalinales > Nanosalinaceae > Nanosalina. Next base: position 27,629 of record JALDAN010000009.1, read on the forward strand.
TCGTAGAGAGTATCATCCACATACAGTACAGGTACTGATTTACCGACCCGTGCTGTTTCCTCCCTGAAGGCCTCAACATCCTCTTCAAACTCTTGTATATCCGCTTCCTTGAACGATTCAACTAATTCCTCAAAATCAACAACATTAATTTCTGCCAGAGCAATATCAGGCTCCGGCATCTCATCTCCTGTAGACATATGCCATCAACTAGTAACAAAAATTTTTAAGTGTTATTTACAGAGGCCTCCAAAGTACTGCTAGAGACAATATACAAGTGAAGTAACGAGAGGGGTTAAAAATCTTCCCACCCAAACCAAGAATACCGGAAAGCGGGGTGGAGCAGCCAGGAGTGCTCGTCGGGCTCATAACCCGGAGGTCCGTGGTTCAAATCCACGCCCCGCTAAAGCGTTTTTCTGTTCTTGCACGAATAATTCAAGAAAATTTATTTCTCCACAGGATACTGACGGAAACTCCGGCAGAGGCCTTCACTATTCAACTCGATAAGATAAACTCCTTCAGATCGATGACTTTCTCCATCTACAACACATTCGAAACGATAAATGACAGCGTGTCTGCTTTCATCCGAATTGAAGACTTCGAATTCGAGGCCTATGTCTTTCTGTTCTCTGATACTCCGCCATTCCTGACGTAGCTCTTCTTTTTCAAGCCTCTGAAACGGTGTCTCAAAGTATTCTACATCTTCTATGAAAAGCTCCAGAACCGTATCAATATCTTTGCTAACCCATGATTTTTTGAATTTCTGCAGCCAGGCCTCTATATTCTCCGCCATACAGATAAATCGAAACATCAAAGTATTTGAAATAACCGTAACTCACAGTCGAACACACCCAAAGAAAAAATCAAGATAACTCGAACAATTAAAAATAGATAAGAGGCCTTTAAATGATTTCTGTAGGCCTTGATTTGATTGAAAGCTGTTTAAAAATTGTTTAACGTATTTCAGGAGATTCTGCAGAATTTTTTGAGATATATTTTGCCGGGTTGTTGTGTCCAAATATAATCTTTATTAAAGACCTCCACTAATGTTGTATAATATTGAGAGGAGTTAATCTAGGCTGAAAAATCCAGAGTGAAAAAATAATAATGATCAACAGAACAGTGACCGGAAAATGGAGAAGCTTGGAAACGTACTGATAAACGTCATGCAGGATCTCTCAAGGATTTCAACTAACGGGCATGCACACATCAAAGTGAATAGAAATGTATGTGACCCGGACACGTTCCAGAATCTTTTCAACTACTTCGCCATGGGAACTATCTTGGAGAGAATAGATCTTGAAGTAGATCCTATCCATGCACAGGCAGAATGCGTATGCGGATACAGGGAGCCTATACGCAGAGAACATCAGGGATACATCAGATGCCCTGAATGCGGAAAATACGCCAACATCAAGGACGAGGCCTACGTAATCGAAGATCCTGACCCGGAGAAAACGATGCTCCGGAAAAGCCGGACATTCTAAAAAGAATACAGTTGAAAGAAGTTTCTCAGTGGAACATCTCAGACACTACCTCGACGAACTTGAGGAAAGCTATGGAGAACTTATGGAGGCCTCTGCCAGAGCAGCTAACTGGGCTGAAGCAACTGAAGGATACAGTGGAGAAATGTTCTCAACAGTAAACGCTGAACTACTTGAAGTGCCTGATGCAGAGGCAAGATATGAAGAAGCAGTGGAGAAGGCCTACAGCCACCTGACCGAGACTGAAAACAGCATCTTCCAACTCAGTGGCGAAATACAAAGATACATGGACGGAAGAACATATATGCCCGAAGAACTTGTATCAATAGACGAGAGGCTCGGACAGATCAGAGCCTTCAAAGAAAGCCTGAAAGAAGAACTGAAAATAATCAAAGGAGAAAAAGTCCCGGAAGACTACATCAAAGACAGCCATATACGACAAGGAGCCTCCGAAGCAAAAATACTGCAGAACAATATAAAACTCCACGAATAAAAACTTGAAAGGCCTCAACTACAGATACACAGATACACATGCCGGAGTAGCCAAGTCAAAAAGCTTGACAACACCCAGTAACAAACAACACAAATACATATGCCGGAGTAGCCAAGTCAAAAAGCTTGACAACACCCAGTAACAAACAACACAAATACATATGCCGGAGTAGCCAAGTGGCCAAAGGCGACGGACTCAAGATCCGTTCCCGCAGGGGTTCGCAGGTTCAAATCCTGCCTCCGGCACTACATCAACATTTCTGGAAAACTAAGATAAGATATTCATAGTGTGAAAGGCGACAAGTTTGTAAGGCTAGATATAGATGCCGCCGACTTTCTGAAATCTCGAGACTAGAGAACAGAGTCGATCATCAAAGACAACCTGAAGAAACTGCAAGAACAACCTTTCCCCTCACCTAAAGCCCAAACCGGCGACAGAGAGAAAGTAACTATAAACAACGAAGAAGTATACCGGATGCACATATCCCGGAGCTACACCGCGTTCTACACCATCAACAGCCAAGACAAACAAGTGATAATCACAGACATAGTCGATATAGACCCCAGCCCACAAAATGTAAGACAAATGAGAAAAAAATATTAACTCAGAAATACTTACTTTACAGACCAGCCAAAATCTTCAGACCTTTCAATACCTCGACACCCGCAACAATCAAAGTAATCGAAAGCATCGTAAACCGTCTTTTGTAACCAAACAGTTAAAAAACACCAGAAAAACATGCCGTGAACAGTCGATCGGAGGCCTCGATCCAGCGTTGAAATCCTGAAACAGTGGAAAAGCCGGAAGCGAAGGCCATCACACAGTTCGATCCTATCCGAACAAAAAAACAGAATCAAAATACCGATTTAAAAGTTCACAAAACTTCATTAAGGCCTCAACTACTGTATTAAAGAATCTGAGAGGCCTATAAATCAAATAAAGAGTTTTGAAATATGAAAAGTATTGAAGCATGAAAACAAATTTATACAATCTTCAAGTGATCTAAACAGCCGGCGTTTATCCAACAAAGAGATATAAAACCTTCTTTATTAATTTTAAACAGTAAAGAACCGGTTAGAACACTCTGTAAACGGTTAGATACGCCCTTTCAACAAAGGGTTTATAAGTGTGGTGTACACATGTATGGCATAAGGCGATACCGCCAGATTCAGTGATAACTGGCCGGATCCCGGATTTGCCCGAATGTTAGTGATGGGCCGAAAAGCGAACACCCAGTTTTTTTCCGGGAACGGGATCCCGCGAAGCAGCGTCGGAAACTGCTTCGAACACGTAAAGATCCGTGACAGGACAAAAGCACGTGGCCTGTCAAAAAATAAAGAACACACGTGCACGTGACACACTCACGGATCCGAAGACTCAAAGAGTCTTCTGGTTTCCAGAAAACTCGGAGAGTTTTCGACTAAACAGGTGAACTTTACACTATGAAAACAATCAAGAAACTAAGACAAAGTTCGAAAGCAGTCGCAGGAACCGCACTGTTGGTTGGAGCAA
>JALDAN010000043.1 GCA_022729355.1 Candidatus Nanohalarchaeota archaeon
GATAACCAGATGCACTTGCGTGACTGGAACTTAGTGGCAGATACAATCAAGGAAATGCTGGAGAACATTCCGAAAGAAGATTTACGAAATAATATTTGGAGAGTATCGGATTATTATGGTGTATTTTAGGCTATAGCAGGGGTTTTGTCTCCTTCATGCTTCTCCACATATTCTACTGCTGCTTCTACATCTTTAACAGTGATGCTTTGATACTGTTCGGCTATTTCTTCAAAAGTCATGTCTCTAAGCGTATAGAGGTCGTAGAGCGTCTTTGCTCCTATCCTTGTGCCTTCAACTCTTGGTTTGCCGTGAAGCGTATCCTCTGTTTTGACAATATTAACCATAATGAAAATATGCCTCTGAACTATTTTATCTGTTATGGTTGAAAAGCATTTATGTTGTAAATCTTGCTTGTTAATTTTCTATTCTAAACAGTCTCCATCGTGAGGTTATGGGGCTCGATCAAAAACTCCAAACCTCAAGAAACAGACTATAGCTTAAAAATATGCGTTGCGGGGGACAGGATTCGAACCTGCGAACCGCTAACGGACAGGATCCTAAGTCCTGCGCCTTTGACCACTTGGCTACCCCCGCATATCAAACTCTTCAGAGAAGACCATCTTAAAGTCTTTAAACTCTGATTCTGAAAGGCCTGAAGGCCTCAATACTACTTGTTGGAGGGGCTAATTTTTATTAAGTATATACCTTGAGATCCTGATTTGGAGAATTAACACCGGTAATAGATTTAAGTATAGGGCTTGAAGGCCTTTGACAGGGGAGGATAAAGGGTGTTGCATACTTTTGTTTGAACACAACGGCTTCGAAGTATTCTGGGATGGCGGGGCATCGATACGTGTAAGAGATAGAGAGTTCACTGTAGCCGTGGATCCAGGCCCTGATTCACCGATATTCGAGGCAGGCATAGTACTTATAACGGGAGAATATCCGCACTACAATTACGAGGCCTTGAAGAAAGTTGTTGGAAGAGGTACATGCGTTGTAGTCCCTGAATCATTGAATGATAAGGAGATTCCATGCCATGATGTGGAGTACGTGGATAGGGGAGAGGCGCTTGACATATTTGGAGTAGAGATCGAAACCCTTGGAGAACCAGAGGGAGGCCTTTCATATCGTTTTGATATGCAGGGAACTTCTTTCTACGCAAGTGGAAACTCAGGATACAGAGAAGAAGTCATACAGTTGGAGAACATGATCGATATAGCATTCCTACAGGCCTCATCAAAAGTAACTGAGGAAGACGTCATCAGGACAGCAGTAAGAATCAAGCCAGAAGTAGTTGTACCATATCTTTACGGATCTAATTTCGGGCAAGGCCTGAATCAGGATAATCTCAAGGCCGATCTCGAAGACAGGAATATCCACTGCCAGTTACTTTAAATAAAGGCCTATTTGAGGCCCAAAAGTTGAAATCACTTGACGGTCAGTATTGTAGTGAGGTGTCTTTTTTATGACCAGGAACTTTGAATCTGTGGAGGTCAGGTGGTACGGCCATGCATCAGTGAAATTTGAGGACTCAAACGGCTTCACGGTATACGTGGATCCATGGACAGAAGTGATGAATGAACCGGAAAACGAAGAAAAAGCAGACGTAATCGTAAGCACACATGAACACTTTGACCACTTTGATGAGAAGGCGATAAACGCCGTCAGAAATCGAGATACAACAGTACTGTCACCTGAAGAAACAGTAGAGAACGTCCCTGACCAGCTTGAAACACACGTATTGAGGCCTGAGGAAACAGTTGAAGTTGAGGATAGAGTCTTTACCGGAGTGGAGGCCTACAACACAGAGAACTACAGAGAGCCTGATGAGGTGTTCCATCCGAGAGGCCTCTGTACAGGAGTGGTCTTCGAACTGGATGGAGTGACTTTCTATCATGCTTCAGATACTGATCCGATCGAGGAGATGAAGGAGCTTCAGGACAAAAATATTGACGTGGCTTTCCTGCCTGTCGGCGGCCACTACACGATGAATCAGGACGAGGCATTAGAGGCCATCAAGATGATAAAGCCGGAGAAAGTTGTGCCAATCCACTACGGCTACATAGATGAAACAACAGCAGAGACAGGCCGCTTCGAGAAAGACGTCAAAGAGAAAACAGACGCCGAGCCTGTAGTGATGAATCCGAGGCCTTGAAAGGCCTCCAACTCTTCTTTTTTAGAAGTCTGTGAACATCCTCAAAAGCGTGAATCTTACGCTATTCATGACTGTGAGACTTCTGTACTCTATATCTCCATCTCTCAGCATCTGGCTTGCTGTGAACATCGGATCGCTTGATTCGATTATCTCCTCCAGATTCTCCTGTGATACAGATATCTCCAGTGTTGTTCTGTTGTATTCTCCCCACTGGATGTCTGAGATCTGCATGTCTTCCATCTTAACGCCGATGGATTCGTTTTCAAGGCCTTCGACTTCTGAAAGCTCTATATGGATAGTCTGATCACCTACTATTGAAGCAGCGAAGCCTGGAACTCTCTCGGAGTGATTATTGAAAACGTTCTGCAACTCCTCAAGCTCCAGTGACTCATTAAACTCGTCTCCGATTGAATGATTCAGTAAAGTAGTGTTTTGAGGATTGATAGTTGTATCCTGCGTATCTCCCTGAGCAGCTACACCTAGTGACATTAAAACTGCAAAACCGATTAGAACAACATATCTTCTCATAGGCCTCTATTGAAGGCGCAACGTAAAAAAAGCTTCCCTCAAAAAATCCGGGAGGCCTTTCTATTTCACAGTAACTGACTTCGCCAGGTTGCGTGGCTTGTCAGGATTGTTTCCTTTCTTGACACTTGTCAGGTAAGAGGCCATCTGGAAAGGAACTACTTCCAGGAGTTCAGGATTCTCGTCTTCAGGGATGTCTATGTGGATCAGCGATTCCTCTGCCTGTTTTGTTCCGACGGATATGATGTCTGCGCCTCTTGAATGAGCCTCCTTCATGTTCGAATGTATGTCATCAAAGCTTTCATCCTTCAGGAACGTGATTACAGGAGTACCGTCCTCCACAAGCGCCAGTGTACCATGCTTGAACTCTCCGCCGGGAAAGGCCTCTGCATGGATGTATGAAAGCTCCTTCAGCTTCAGATTCGCTTCACGAGCCAGATCATAGCCATGATTCCGGCCTATAAAGTAAGCATGATCCTTCTCAACAAGATAATCACTCAATTCCCTGATAGTCTCACTGTTGTCATCTATAACATCGTCAATTTTCTCAGCTGTAGACAGAAGCTCTTCACGCCCCTCCTCAAGCCTTTCATCGATCGTACTGGATAGAAGCTTAAGGACTGCGAGCTGTGCTGTAAAGGCCTTTGTAGAGGCCACTCCTATCTCTGGGCCTGCGTTCACGTACAGGGTGTGATCGGATGTACGTGCAAGAGTCGATCCCACTACGTTCACGACAGCAAGAACATCCGCTTCAATCTCCTCAAGAAGTGAAAGCAGATCAGCTGTCTCACCTGACTGGCTTACAGCAATCACGACGTCATCTTCATTTATTTCGTCGCTACGGTACTCCAGTTCATGTGCCTGCTCTGTATGGGCCTGTACGCCTGCATCCCTCAGGTAACGTGCTCCAAGTGATGCAGCGAAACTGGCTGTACCACAGCCTGTCAAGTAAACGTCTTCCGCTTCTTCAATCATCTCTGAGGCCTCCTCCATATCGCTTCTGTCCTGGAAAGCTGCTCTTTTAACGGTCTTTGACTGTTCTCTTATCTCTTTCTCCATAAAGTGATCGAAGCCTTCCTTCGAGGCCTCTTCTGCATCCCAGTCAATCTCCTTGACTTCTCTTTCGACGCGGTCTCCGGAGTTGTAGATCTCGTAGTCTCCGTTGATTATCATGTAGTCATCGTCTTCCAGGAAAACTGCTTTCTCTGTATGCTCCAGGAACGGTGTGACGTCTGAAGCGATGAAGTACTCCTCTTCCAGGACTCCAAGTACTAGTGGAGAGCCTTTCCTGAATGCGATCAGTTCTCCGGTGTGAAGTACTGCTGATACAGCGTAGCTTCCTTCAAGAATCTCTATAACGTTTTCAACAGCTTCCTGTATACTTCTGGAGGCCTCAAGTTGTTTTTCAAGTAGATGTGGTATTACTTCTGTATCTGTTTCAGATGTGAACTCGACGTCGTCCAGATATTCTTCTTTGATCTCTGCGTAGTTGTCGATTATTCCGTTGTGGACGACTGCGACTTTCTCTTTTTCTCCCATGTGTGGATGTGCGTTTTCCTTTGTGACGCCTCCGTGTGTCGCCCATCTCGTGTGGCCGATTCCGGATGTTCCGTCGATCTCCGGTGATACGTTGTCGACTGTTCCGACAGCTTTGTCTACCTTGATGCTGGGATTTCCGGCTGTTGCCATTCCCGCAGAATCGTATCCCCTGTATTCAAGCTTCTTCAGGCCTCTGTAAATCTTGTCCGAAGCCTCATCTTTGCCGTGGTATCCAACTATCCCGCACATCTCTACCGTTTAAATTGGGGACTACTGTTAATAAATGATGCTGAAAACCCGGAAAACCGTTACAACAGGCCTTTTACCGGATTACGTGTTTAAACACTCCTCTTTTAAAGAGGTGTTGTTGAAACAACCAAAGCAGTAAAAAAGTTATTTTACCAGTAAAATACTGTTTACCATGGCGCGGATACTCAGGGACGAAGGAGCAATCGAATCAGAGGAGTTGGAAGAGGAAGCCATAAAGGCTCTTTCAGACTCCACGAGAAGAAAGATTCTATCTTTGCTTGCAGAAGAGGAGATGTACCCGCTGGAAGTAGCACGAAAACTTGACGTTGAGAAACAGAAGACTTACTACCATTTCAAGAAGCTCTCAAGAGCAGGCCTAATAAAAGAAGCCGGAAAAGTAAACGTTTCAGGAGGCTCCGCCACACTCTACAAAGCCTCTGCACCAACATACTTCTTCGACACAGGGAACGGAGAGAAAGAGGCCTTCTCCATCACTTCCTCCAAGGCCAGAGAGTTCCTGAGGCCTCTCGTAGAAGACGGAGAGATTACTGGGAAGATAGTCGTGGGAAGTCCGGAGCCGCACGGCCCGGATCGCGTACAGGCACGTGACGGACACCTGGCAGGGGAGATCGGTGCGGAGCTTGGAAGATACGGAGACTCAAAAAGTAA
>JALDAN010000028.1 GCA_022729355.1 Candidatus Nanohalarchaeota archaeon
ACAGCGATCCAAAGACCGTCGGATTCACACTGGAGACTGATGAGAAGAAAATCGGATTCTGGACCGACACAGAGTACAGTGACGAACTCACTGACTTCTACACAGGCTGCGACACAGTAGTTATTTACTGTTCGAGGCCTCGAAACGCATCCACCAACAGCCACACATCAGTAGACGAAGTACCGAAAATACTGGAGGCTTCAGAATCAGATACAGTTATACTGACGCACTTCGGATACAAGATACTGGATGAAGGCCTCGAAAAAGAAAAGGAATGGCTGGAGGAAAAAGTCGATCAGAAGATTGTACTGGCAGAAGACGGCATGAAGTTCCCAGGAAATCGTTCACTCGACATGTTCTAGACAAAATTTATTTCTCATAGCGGCGGCCTGAAATCTGTCTTTATTTCGCCGCCTTCTGTATTGATTCTGACGTGTGAGTGGAGGCCTGCGTTGATCGCCAGGGTTTCTCCTATCTGTTCTTTTCCGTATCCTTCATGTATGTGGCCTGCTATGGAGAGGAGAGGCCTTTCACTTTCTATCAGTTCTTTTACGATTAGCGAGCCGTAGTGTCTTCCGTCTTTCGGTGAATCCGGGTTCTTTATCCTGTCCAGCGAAGTTCCGTTCGGAACGTTATGTGAAAGAAGCATAACGGGCTTATCAGCTTCGCGGAAAAGGCCTTCAAGTTCAGATTTATCCTCCCTGTAGTCCTCCTTCATTTCTTCAAGTTCCTGTTCCCCTGGTTTTTCATCTTCGTACTGTGGTATTTCTGGTGCGGGACATGGGCCGTAGCCGATGTAGGCGTACTCTGAGTCCTGTACGATTTCCCTGTTGATATTATGGATGTTTCTGAACTCATCTACAAGTTTCTGGAAATGATTTTCGTCGAGGAACTCCCAAGCCTCATCTCCTGTCCAGTCCCAGTTACCGGGAACAATGAATACAGGACTGTCAAAACTATTCAGGTAATCAAGTACTTCTCTTCCCTTTTCCAGTGATTTTTCAACTGCTTGACAGGATTCCTCTCTTCCAAGTATATCATACCACTGTTTCTCGGAGCCCATGGAGTCGAACATCGCCTCCCTCACTTTATCTGAGTCACCGCAGACGTCACCTGTCACAAGTATTACCGAGGCCTCTCCTACTTCTACATCCGAGACTTCTCCGTGAGGATCTCCGACTACAAGGATTTCCATAAACACTGTTTGAGATCTCAAATGATTTGAACATAACCGTTGTGACGGAAAGCGTTTTTAAAATTCAAGGCCTATTTGTAGTGTATGGAGCGTGTTGAGGCAATTAAGGGTGGATGTTTTGTATGCCCTTCGAACGTTTTTGAAGGCCTTTAGAGCTATCTCCTGCTACAGCTTTTTCTATGGAAGTGGTTTGATTATGGAAACAGTTTATGACTCGGGCAGTTTTTGCGTTGCTGAAAATCCATTTAACAGTTCTCTTGGAATCTTTTCGACAGGAGGCCTATAATTTATGTTAGGAGATTACGATCCGGAAAAGTACGAGGAGAAATGGAGCCAGAAATGGGTGGAAAAAGGAACTTATGAGTACAAGGGAGGTGATGGAGAGGTTTTCTCGATCGATACTCCTCCTCCGACAGTGTCAGGAAGTCTGCACTTCGGACATACTTATGGTAATACTTTGACGGATTTTATGGCGCGTTTCCAGCGTATGAAAGGGAAAGATGTTTACTTCCCGTTCGGATACGACGACAACGGTATCGCCTCCGAAAGACTGACTGAGAGAGAACTCGGTATAAGACATCAGAACTTTACACGCGGAGAGTTCCAGGAAAAAGTCCGTGAAGTCTGTGAGGAGTACGAGGAAGACTTCACAGAGGCCATGCAGGGATTCGCATTCTCCATGGACTGGAATAATACATATAAGACGATTGAGCCTCGTGTACAGAGAGTTTCACAGCTATCATTCATCGATCTATACGAACAGGGACGAGAATACCGTCAGAAAGCTCCTGCTATATGGTGTCCTGAATGTGAGACAGCTATCAGCCAGGTAGAAACAGAGGACATGGATGAGCAAAGCCACTACAACAACATCGAATTCCCTCTCGCCACAGGAAACGGCTCAGTAGTCATCTCAACTACGAGGCCTGAACTGCTCCCTGCGTGTGTTGCTATAATCGTTCATCCGGAAGACGAAAGCAATAAACACCTGGTTGGAGAAAAGGCCAGAGTCCCGATATTTGACTACGAAGTGCCGATAATCGAAGATGAAAGAGTCGACATGGATACCGGGACAGGAATCGTCATGACCTGTACATTCGGAGATCAGACAGACATCGAATGGTACCAGGCCCATGACCTGGATCTAAGAGTTGCAATGGATGAATCCGGAGAGATGACAGAACTGGCGGATCAATACGAAGGCCTAGACAGAACAGAGGCACGAGAAAAGATAGTAGAGGACTTAGACGAGGAAGGCTTCCTTCTGGACCGCTGGGAGATAGAACACACTGTCCAAGTCCACGAAAGATGTGATGAGCCGATAGAGTTCCTCGTGACACGCCAGTGGTACATCGATATACTTGACAACAAGGAGAAGTACCTGGAGGCCGGACGTGAGATGGACTGGTATCCGGAGAAGATGTTCTCACGTTACAAGCACTGGATTGAAGGCCTTCAATGGGACTGGTGTATCTCAAGGCAGAGAGACAGCGGCATCCCGATCCCTGTCTGGTACCACAAGGAGACAGGGGAGGAGGTTGTCGCAGACAAAGATCAGTTGCCTGTCAATCCAATACAGGATGATCCTCCTGTAGAGAATCCTGAGATGTACGAGCCGGAGACAGATGTACTGGATACATGGGCAACTTCAAGTCTGACTCCGTTGATCAATTCTCACTGGGACTGGGATGAAGAAGAGGAAGAATACAGTATGGAGAGGCCTGAGCTTTATCCGATGACTTTGAGGCCTCAGGGCCATGATATCATCAGTTTCTGGCTTTTCCATACAGTTGTTAAATGCGTTGAGCATACCGGAGAAGTTCCTTTCAACGAGGTCATGATCAACGGCTTCGTCCTGGATGACAACAGGGAGAAGATGTCCAAGTCCAGAGGTAACGTCACGACTCCTGAAGAAGTCCTGGAGGAATTCCCTGTCGATGCTGCACGTTACTGGGGTGCCAGAAGCAAGGTCGGAGACGATCTCGCCTTGAAGGAGAAAGATCTGGTTGAAGGAGAGAAACTGATGAGGAAGATGTGGAATGCATCAAAACTCATCGACGACCTCACACCTCACAAAGATATCGAAGTAGAGGAAGAAGATCTCGATGAGATTGATAGATGGCTTCTCGCTGAGATGGACGACCTGATTGAGTACACGACGGAGAAATTCGAGGCCTACGAATTCGCTAGAGCAAGAGACAGGCTTAGAGAGAGATTCTTCAATATGTTCTGCAGCGACTATCTGGAGATCACGAAGCAGAGGCTTGATGACGAAGACAACGAATCAGCACAGTACACACTTGTCAAAGCACATAAGACTTTCCTGAAGCTTTTCGCCCCGATGCTCTCCCATACAACAGAGGAGATCTGGAACGAACTGTACAAGAATACCAGTATCCACAGAAGCAGCTGGCCAGAGGCCTCCGGAGTAGAAGCGGATAGGGAAGCAGGTGAGAATGCTATGGAAGTTGTCTCTGCACTGAGAAAGTTCAAGACAGAGCATCAGATGCCTCTCAACGCTGAAATCCAGAAGGCTGAAGTCTACGGCAACATTTCAGGCCTAGAATCAGCAGTGAAGGAAGTAATGCATGTCCAGGAGCTTGAGACTCTGGAGGAAGAGCCTGAGACGGAGAAGAAGATTATAGAGATCAAGCTGGACTACTCAGAAGCAGGGCCTGAATACGGAGACAAGGTCTCGGAGATCGAGGAAGCACTGGAGAACGGTGAATGGGTGCTAAGCAGTGGACGACTTGAAGTCGCAGACGAACACCTGAAACCAGAGATGTTCGAAGTCCGCGAAGAAAGAACTTACACCGGGGAAGGAGAGATGATCGAGACGGAGAACACGTTCGTCATCATCCACTAGGCCTTACAGCAAGGCCTCCCTCTACGTTCTCTTCTTCATCATTCTATTCTATCGTGCTAACTACTGGGAAAGCAGGCTATTGATATATCGAACGATTCCACCTTGAGTACATGAGTAAAAGAGTCGTAGTCGCGGGCGGCGGAGTTGCAGGCCTTGAAGTAGCGCTTAGAGCAGAGAAGAAAGGCTTCAAAGTCACTGTAATTGATCCGAGGCCTGGAACAGTTTTCTATCCTTCCTGGCACCGGGTTCTTGAAGGAGAAAAAGCCGAAAAGTACATGATAAACTTTGAATCAAAGTTCAGCGGCAGAGATATCCAGCATGTCCAGGAAAAAGTTACTGACATAAATTTTGAACGCAAAGAGGCCTCAACAGGTACAGATTCCATGGAGTATGATTATCTGGTTCTGGCAGCCGGATCAGAGACCAATTTCAACGGTGTTCAAGGCAAAGAGTATGCCTATACGATGCGAAGTAGTGAAGATGCCTACAATCTCTACAGCGAGATAGAAAGTGGAGAGGCCTCCAGCATCACTGTTGTAGGAGGCGGTGCTACAGGTGTAGAGGCTACGGCTTCACTGCTTTCCCTGAGGAAGGAGAAAGATATCGATGTTACACTTGTGCACGCCAGTGAAAGGCTTTTACCGAGGAAGAAGGAAAGTATAGGCGAGAAAGTTGAGGCCTGCCTGAGGGATAGAGGTGCAAATATAATTCTGGAAAGCAAGGCCGAGGAATTGACTGAGGGCTGCACTGTACTGAAGGACGGCACTGAAATAGAATCTGACGCTGTCATCTGGGCTGGAGGAGTTAAAGCCAGTGAAATGATCAGAGAGCTTGAAGTGGAGCAGTGCAGGAAAGGTGTAGACGTAGATAAACATATGCTTACAGATTGTGAGTGTGTATTTGCCACAGGCGATGTATGCCACTACAGAGGAAAGGAGAATAGAGCTCTGTACGCATTATTTGAGTCAAAGACTGTTGCATCTAACATAGTGAGGATGGAGAAAGATAAAGGCCTCAAGGAGAGAAATATACCGCCTGATCCCGAGATACTGTCTATAGGTGAGAGGAATGGTTTGCTGGAGTACAGAGGACGATGTATCACAGGCATCACTCCGCATCTGATGAGGACGCTGGGAGTGGAGAAGAGATACCTCTGGACTCGCCGACACCTGATGTAGAAAAGCATCCTGCCGGATTATCTGTATGATTTAAAGCTTCTGCCACAGTTTACTGACGGAGTGGAGTTCTGAAGAGTCTTTGTGTCTTTCTGGGATTACCGTCCTTACTTTGAAGTAAGATTTCTTTTTAAAATTGAAAGGGCCTTATAATTTGGTTAGTATAGAGAAACCTGATTTCAGGAATATAGGACTTGGACTTGCAGCAGGTTTCATCGGTACGATCGGATTTGTAGCCTCCAATGCAGTGCTTAGAGATGTGGAAGCGGCATCGCCCGGTATCACAGCTCTTTACGGGCTGCCGGCTACAGTGGCATTCACACTGCTTATCCACTTCTTCCACGGATCAATTCTTGGAGGACTGTACGCAGCCATCCTGGAATACCTTCCAGAAATGGATAGAATCCAGGAAATAGTTATCGGAGGCGTCGCATACGGAATACTGACAACAGTAGTATTCGCAGCGATTGTCATGCCTCTGTGGCATAACGCAGTTGGATTCGCCGATGAAGTCAATCTGTTGGCAGCACCGTTCATGAGTTACGTAACTCACGTAATCTATGGACTGGTGCTTGCAACAGCTTACAGACTGCTCAGAGAGAACTACTGAGCAGCACCCTTACCCTTCTTTTTTAAGTTAAAAGAATTCGGTGCTCATCTTGAGGCATGAGCAACGAACAAAAGCACGATGAGATGTCGAAGTACGAGTTGAAGCGGCTTATCAACGAACTGGAGGATATACGTGGAAGAAACACGGAGCTAGTATCACTTTACATCCCTGCAGGATACGATATGTCGAAAATCTCTGATTTCGTAACTTCAGAGGCCTCTGAAGCAGAGAACATCAAATCCAAGCATACAAGGAAGAACGTTCAGGCAGCACTGGATAAGATCGGCCGCAAAGTGAAGGAGGAGCAGGTGACTCCGGAGAACGGTGTGGCATTTTTTTCCGGAAACGTCTCGGATACTGAGGGAAGGCCTGATATCAAGGTCTGGGAAGTAGTTCCTCCGCAGCCTATCGAGTCCAGACACTACAGATGCGACAAAGAGTTCGTCCTTGAGCCCCTGAAAAACATGGTAGTAGACGATCGTGTCTACGGACTGATTGTCCTGGACAAATCAGAGGCCGCTATCGGATACCTGCAGGGAAGCAACGTAAAGACAGCATACACACTAGACTCCAATGTTCCCGGGAAAACCCGTGCCGGGGGACAGTCCGCTCAAAGGTTTGCGAGACTGAGGAAACAGATGCTGAAGACCTTCCTTACTGATATTTCAGATAAATCGCAGCAGGCCTTCCTTCCAAAGGCCCGTGAAGGAAAGCTTCTCGGTATAGTCATCGGAGGCCCTGGCTTCGTCAAAGACAAGCTTGTGGAGGATGACTATCTCCATCAGGAATTACAGGACAAAGTTATAGCAAATGAATCAATCGGCCATTCCGGAGAAGGAGCGTTGAAAGAGCTTGTGCAGAAGGCTGAGGAAAGTATAGAGGACTCTCAGGCAGTCAAGGAGAAAAAACTTGTGAACGAGTTCTTCGATCACCTGAAATCTGAGGATGGGAAATCAGAGTACGGAGTCCAGCAGGTGAAGAAAGCTCTTGACATGGGTGCAGTCGAGACACTTCTTATCTCGGAAGACGTTGAGATGTACGAGGCCATCTACAACTGTCCGCAGGGACATGAAGAAACAGTGTACGAGCGTGAAGCAGAGATAGAGGATTCCAGAGAATGCAGTGAATGCAGCGAGGAAATGGATCTGGAGCAGATGAGTCACATAGTGGATGCATTTGGGGAGAAAGCTGAGGAGATGAGCAGCGAACTTGAAATAATCTCAACCGAACACGAAGAAGGACAGCGATTGATGAACATGAGCGGAGTAGCCGCCATACTCAGATACCGAATCCGATAACGATTAAAGAACTACACCTGCTTTTTCTACATATGGAGATAGAGAATCTGGCTGGGAACGGAAAGGACTTCACGGGGAACATCTGGCATCTTGAGGCCTCGGATGAAACTGTACTGGTGGATGTCGGAACCGGTGATTCCTGGAACAGTATTAAAGGCCTTGAAGAAGTCGACAATGTCATTATCACTCATTCTCATTATGATCATGTTGACAATCTTGAGAAAGTTGTGGAACTTTTTGATCCTGAAGTCTATGCCTATGAGCCTGAGAACCTGAAAGTGGAGGCCTCAAAGCTTTCTGAAGGAGATTCTGTCAAGCTCTGTGGAGAGTCTTTCAAAGTGTTCCATACTCCAGGTCATAAAGATGATTCAATCTGTCTTTACTCCAGTGATTCAGGTATTGTTTTCACCGGTGATCTGATTTTTCCTGATGGAGGATTCGGCCGGACAGATCTGGATGAAGGAGATAGGGATAAACTGATCGAATCAATCATGAAGATAAATAAACTGGATGTCAAGGCCTTTTACTCCGGACACGGAGAGGCAGTAGAAGAGAACGCTGATAGAAGTATAAAGGCCTCTCTACAGGCTGCGAAGCAGAGAACTCCAAAGTACTGAAAAAAGTTTTTTACAGGCTTTCTGATTTACTGGCGAAGAAAAGGATTGCCAGGCCTCCTGCTACAGCTGCTGCCGAGAACTCTGGAAGAACAGATGCCCAGGCTACGTTTTCCGATGCAAGAGCTTCATCAAGTTGAAGTATCGGTGCTCTGGTGCCTCCGGCTATCATGCTGACTAGGAACACCATTGTGGCTTCTCTTCTCAGTTCCAGTGCTTTTCTGACTCCATGTACTGTTGTGAACAATCCAGCAAATGCTCCTGTGATAAATACTGTGATCGGGACAGCTGTCTCCTGTACAGGCGCCAAGCTGAACGAAGTTAAGGCCTCCGGTACTGCTGAAGTGAACTCTGTGAGTGTGGCCGACATGTAGTCGTACTGTCCGAATATGACAAGTATGAGTGATCCTGAGATTCCTGGAAGAACCATTCCCGAGACTGCGATAAGTCCTGATATGAAGAGTAGTGGGAGTGTATGGCCTGGTGCTGATGCACCGAATCCTGAGGCTATGAAGGCCAGTGAGAATCCTGTGACAGCCGCCATTTTTCTTCCAATAGTCTTGAAATCGATTTCACTGTAGAGTACGATTGCCGAGACTGCGATGAGGCCTGTGAAGAATCCGTAAGTCGGTGCCGGGTAGTTAGTTATTGCGAAGTCCATGAATCGGAGAACTATTATGACTGCAGTCATTATTCCTGTTCCCAGTACAGCAAGGAAAGGTACGTCAAGACTCCAGAGATGTTCTCTGAAGCTGTTCAGGTCTCTGTCGAGAAGGTGTTGGCCTGTTTCCTGTGCTTTTTTGGGTGTAAGGCCTGATACTGCTTGTATGAGTCTCTCGTATATTCCTGTGATGAATGCTATTGTGCCTCCTGAGACTCCGGGTACTGCGTCTGCTGTGCCCATTGCGAGGCCTTTTGCGTATATGGAGAGGTATTCCCGGAGTTTATGTTTCACGTAAAAGTGTTTCTACGGGAAGGAATAAAAATTTCTGCGTCCAACTCTGATTTCAATGGCTATACTTTCAGACAAGGATTTGAAGGAGATAATCGAAGAGAAAAATGCTGTATACTGTTCAAGAGGTCCGGATATTGATTATGATCTTCAGCTCGGCCCTTCATCTCTGGATCTTCGACTCGGATATGAATTCGGTTTCCTTGATACACGTAAAGTAAAAGCCATTGACACTAGAGAGATGAACGACTACGGCGATATCAAGAGAACAAGAGAAACTACACCGGAGGAAGGAATGGTAGTACATCCTGGAGAATTCGTCCTAGGCTCTACACTCGAGACATTGAAGGTGCCGGACAATCTTGTAGCTAGGATTGAAGGGCGTTCAAGCTACGCAAGACTGGGCCTGATACCTCACGCCGCCGCAGGATTCGTTGATCCCGGCTTTGAAGGCCAGATCACGCTCGAAATACAGAACCTTGGAAACGTCCCTATCACCATCTACCCGGAAGACCGGATCTGCCAGGTAGTCTTCGAGACAATGACATCTACAGCCGAGAATCCATACGGCGATAAAAAAGATTCAAAATACATGAACCAGGAAGGCGCCACAGGATCAAGACTGGACAAGGAGCACCGCTGAAACCCTGTTCTTTGGTCAAAAAGAGAAATGGATGGGTAGGCCCCCGGAACAAATTTCCTTTATTCATCTATACAGTTCGCATGTACTACTCCGTCTTCAGAACTGTAGAATAATTGATCCGAGTGCACGCTGTTGCCGCAGACTAGGCATAGACCTACCTGTCTGACAAGAGTCGGCGTACTTGCATCTCCCCTCATAAAAGACTTATTCCCCCGTTACACAATCTCGAAACTAACTGTTAAATAATTAACTGATAGAAGCTTCTCGGAAATAAATCTTTCAGAGGCCTCCTCTTTAAAGAATTCACGGCCTAAGAACTGTTTATGAGGCCTGTTGACGCACATTGCCATCTTGATTTTGAACAGTACGACGACGATAGAGAGGAAGTAATCAGTAGATCAAGGGGAGAACTGGAGTTTGTCGTAAACGCCGGAAGCAATCTCATGCACAACAGAAAAGCACTGGAGCTACAGGAGGAGACTGGCGGATTCGTGAAAGCGAACCTAGGCCTCCACCCGACATATACTGACAGCTTCGACGAACTGGAGGAAGTGAAGAAGCAGATCCGGAATGAGATGCCTGTGGCAGTCGGAGAAATAGGCCTTGACTTCCATCATGTTACCGATGTAGAGATGCGTGAAAGACAGGAAGAAGTATTCAGGGAGCTGCTAGAACTGGCCGGAGAAATCGATAGGCCTGTAGTACTTCATACACGGGACGCTGAGAAACAGGCTCTGGAGATACTCGAGGACTATGAATTGGAAGGTGTGATGCTTCACTGTTTCAACGGTTCTCCGGAACTGGCTTATGAGGCCTCTGAGAAAGGCTACTTGATCGGTGTTACGACTCAGGTGCTTTACTCCAGACGTGTTCAAGATATAGTTGAAGCAGTAGATCTTGAGAGTATCATGCTTGAGACTGATTCTCCTTTCCTGTACAGAGGAGAGCGGAATGAGCCTGTGAACGTTGTTGAAAGCGCTGAGAAGATTGCTGAGATCAAAGGTGTTTCTGTGGATGAAGTTGTTGAGATGACAACCGGTAATTCTCGAGATTTCTTCAGTTGACCGGGGACATAAAAAAGGCTGAGGGAGAATATTGTTTCATGGTTTGGTCAAAAATCAAGGACTCTGTAAGTCAGGGAGAAAACGTTGCTATCTTCGTTGATGGTCCTAACGTTGTCCGTAAAGAATTTAATCTAGATCTTGATGAATTAAGGGAGAAAACAGGAGAGTTCGGAAACATCAAGGTCGGCAAAGTATTTCTGAATCAGTACGCATCCGACAAGCTTATCGAAGCGATTATCTCTCAAGGATTTGAGGCAGAGCTTGGTCTTGGAGGAGAGAAAGCCAAGGAAAGCGACGTAGATGTGTACATGGCTGTTAACGCAATAGAATCAGTTTTCAACGATGATATAGATACTATCGTGCTTGTCACACGTGACACAGATTTCTTGCCTGTAATCCAGAAAGCGAAGGAATACGGCAAGGAAACAGTCGTTATCGGGATGGAACCAGGATTTTCCACAGCTTTAAAGAACGCCGCCGATCATGTTGTGGAACTGGAATAAAAAATCTTACATCCAATTTCTCTAATTTATGGGGAGGGTATTCAGGCCAGATCTTCTAGGCATACTTGACGTATCATCAGGGCTGCTCGTATACTTTACACAATCCTTCATACCTGAACCTATAGCCGCAATACATGCCACAGTACTTATCGGGAAAGGCCTTGGAACAATGATAGAACCTGTAAGATTTCCTTTCCCAGTATTCGTCATTGGAAACATGGCGGACGTACTCTCCGCCGCAATAATATTCACAGGCACACCACCAATACTTGAGGCCTACAAAAGCTACATTTCAGCAGCACTGTTTTTCAAGGGAATGTGGGGATTATTCGGACTGATGAAGAAATTCTAGATCTATCTCATCCTGTTATTACCTGATCCTTCAATCGACTCAACAAGATCATTCAAAAGACCGATAATCTTCTTATTCTGATCCACTAACTCATTGAAGTCCTCACGTGAAACAGGCTCACCACCAGAACCTGAACTCAAGCCTGCATTCTCAATCTTCTTCTTAGTCTTACTGCTTAACTGAGGAGAATCACCGCCTTTCTGAGGCCTACCTGTCTGAGGATTAGGAGAATCATAACCTCCCTGACCTTGCTGGCCTCTGGCTTGACTTCCTCCCGGAATCAAATCATCTCCACCGGAACTGCCTCTTGGCTGGCCCTGATTCTGTGAAAGGCCTCCCTGAGACTGAGAAGTTCTACCCTTGTTTTGAGGCCCAGAATTCTGTTGAGACGAGTTCTGTCCTCCACGGCCTTGCTGACCCGGACTGTTCCCAAAATCACTGTTACTCTGCGGGCCTCCACTAGAACCACCTGGCGGACTGTTCTGTCCCGGAGAATTACTATTCAAACCTCCTGACTGACGTCTCCCCTGTGAAGGACCTCCAGCGTTTCCATTATTGTTTCCTTGTGCTCCGAAACTGCTTCCGGAGTTTTCGTTGCCTCCAAAGTCTCCTCCGCCGGAATCACTGTCTCCTGATGAGAAAGAGCTGTCGAAATCGCTGCTTCCAAAAGATGAATCGGATCCTGAAGAGTCTCCGGAGTCTCCTACCATATTCTTTATAGGGTCTAGAACTCCCATACACGTAACTGTTCTATGCTCCTAATTAAAGCTTTGCCAAAAAACCAAGGTTCTCTACATCCAGCCCTTCGACTTCCTGACACCAACCTGCACCAGGAACAAAACCAAAGACAAAACAAGCAGATAAGGAGCCAGAGACAACATAACTACCTCCTCAACCTCCTGACTCTGAACCTCACTCTCCAACTCACCAAGAGAATCATCCTCAAAGACATCTCCGCCAGTACCCTCAGCCAGCCTCTCCATCACATCCTCCCTATAACCAAGATGCTGTATCTCAGACCTGTAATTATAATCAAACTCATGCCCGAAATAATCATGAAAACCTGTTTCATCAGGCTGAGTCGTAGCCCTGTAAACATCCTCCGAAACCTGCACAAAACCTTCCGTCTCACTCGAAGCCGTAAGAACAACCTCCTCACCCATCCTACCAGACTCAACCGCTACACTCCCATCATCCTTCCGCTCAGGATCACCCACAGCCCAATTCAAAGTACGTGAAAACAAAACAGGCTCCTCACTCATAACACTCTGAAGCTCCGG
>JALDAN010000042.1 GCA_022729355.1 Candidatus Nanohalarchaeota archaeon
GAGGCCTCGAACAGTAAATAACTACTGTGTCGCAGCCTGTGTAGAAGTCAGTGAGTTCGTCACTGTACTCTGTGTCGGTCCAGAATCCGATTTTCTTCTCATCAGTCTCCAGTGTGAATCCGACGGTCTTTGGATCGCTGTGGAACATCTCCTGACATTCTATCGTGACGTCTTTGAATTCGTGGCTTGAGCCTTCTTCCATCTTTTCGATTGTTCCGCAAAGGCCTTGATGGTAGCTTGAAACTGATTTTTCCAGATCTGCGTATCCTTCGAGGACTGTTCTGTTGCCTAAAAGTGTTCCGGCGTTGTTGTAGGCCTCCACCATCATCTCTATCAGCGCATTTACATCGTTGAAGTGATCGAGGTGTGCATGCGTCACGAGGACGGCCTCTGTTTCCTCTGGGTTTTCCAGCATTTCGTGGCTGTTTACTAGTGCGCCTGGTCCGGGATCGACGTGTATCTGTGTTTCGTCTGTCTTCACTATTATTCCACCTGTCTTTCTTTTCTGCATCCCTGTGACGTATCTTCCGCCGCCTGTTCCCAGAAACTTAAGCTCCATAAATTCTAGTAGGAGGCCTGAAGATTAATATATTGCCGAGAGGCCTTCCGGTGCTGTTCAGGGTTTCGTCGTGGTTATCACTCTCTTCTTATAAGTTACTTTAGGTAACTGTTTGTAGGTGATTCAAATTACAGAAGATTTACGTGAAGAAGTTGAAGGCAGGAGAAAAGCAGATTATGAGATAAGTCCATTGTTTCTGAACAGGTACTCTCCGAGAGCACTGGAACGTGAAATGGCTGAAGAAGATCTGAAGGCGATGTTTGAAGCTGCTCGCTGGGCTCCTTCAAGTTACAACAATCAGAGCTGGAGATTCGTATACTCTACACATGAAGACGAGGAATGGGATATGTTTGTAGACTTCATGAACGACTTCAATGCTTCATGGGCCTCGGAAGGCTACGCACTGGTCGTCTTGATCTCCAAGACAACTTTCGACCACAACGGCGAGCATTCCAGGACTCACAGCTTCGATACAGGAGCTGCATGGGAGAACTTCGCACTGGAGGCATCCCGCAGAGGCCTTGTAGCACATGGAATGCAGGGAATAGATTATGAGAAGATTGAGGAAGAACTTGAAGTCCCTGAAGAATACGAAGTCGAGATGATGATAGCAGTCGGCAGCCACGGAGACGAATCAGAACTTGACGAAGACGTCCAGGTCAAGCCCAACAACAGAAAAGACATGGACGAAATCGTCTCCAAGGGAGCCTTCAACTTCCAGGCCTAGAAAGGCCTTAACTCCTTCCTCTTTTTTCAAAACGAGTTCAGTCCTTTCTGCTCCGGCTTCTTGACAACTTTACCAGAAGTCAAGGCCAGTGCCACACGTCCATTACTTATTATCTGGCCCTTCACACTCTCCAGCTCACCCTGGAAGAGGCCTTTCCGCATGATCTCACCGGAGGCCTCAGGATACACAGTCTTCTCATTGACATCAACTACTTCACCGTTCAAATCATAGGCTTTCAAGGCCTCTTCAAGAGCTTGGCTGCTGTTGTTTGACGGCAGTTTGTCTTCTTTGCGTATGCGTTCTTTGAGGCCTTCTTCTGAGAGATTGGATTCGTTCTCAAGTGCTACTCTTGATTCGAGGCCTGAAAGGATTTCTGTTGCGTGGTCTGCTCCCTGTTCGATCCATCTCTTCGGCACGTTTTCACTTCTCGTCACTCCTACTTTCACTTTGTCCGATATCTGCGCGAGGTAGACTGAGAAATCGCCTTCAAGTTCCGTCCGGTCATCTCCTCTAACGTAGTCGCTGTAAATATCTTTTCCACGGCACTCGGGGCACTGTGATCCTCTCTCAATCTTCTTGAACTCTGGACAGGGTGTTCTTTCCCCGGGCGCCGGTGCGTATCCGGTGCACCTTCTTTCATCTGTTATTTCAAAGTTGAAGCTTCTGCCGGGTGACAGACTCCATCTCTCGAATTCTCCAGGCCCTGCAAGAAGCAGTTCAGCTTTCCAGCCGTTACTGGAACTCTGCCAGGCTACTTTGACTACCGACCGCATATCCTTCCGCTCTCAGAATATTTTTGACAGGTTTTTTATGCGCAGCGCCGACAAAGGCCACAATGTAGGCCTCAGGATTTCTCTCCTGAAGCTCTGCCAGCTTCATCGCCATCAGTTTATTTCGCTCCTCCATGAGCACTCTGTAAAGACAGGGATACGACTTCTGAAGCATTTCGATTAGTTCATCTATCTCCTCATCTTCAGGTATCTCGGAGGCCTTCATATCGCCGAAAGGAAGTACGAGTGTCGCTAGAAGTGAGGCTGTTGCCTTGAATTTTTCTTTCCTTCTTATAGATTTCAGGCGTGTCAGTGTGACTCCGATATCTCTGTCGATCAATGCTACATCTACTCGCTGTTCTACTGCTTTATCGTATGCGTGCAGCATTTCCCTCCCGGGCATGAGGCCTGTTTTTTCTCCTATACGGTTCTGCACTTTCTGTAGAAGCTTCAGGAAAAGTGTGTCAGGACTGCTCTGTTCTCCACTCTTCAATGCATGGAGACGTTTTTCATCAAGTTCCAGTGCAACTATGTCAGGTTCACGAGCCATCACTTCATCTATTACTTTGATCGAATCCCTAGAAACGTGGGAGGTCCCGTAAACACCTATCATACAATAAAGACGGAATAACTACCGATTCTTAAAACAGTACTCTAGAAGACCTGTAAAAACTAAAAACAGTGGGATTCCCGGTGGTTGATGCTTTTCAACAGCCGGTGAATCCGGAGACATACTTCGGATCCGCCACCCTCCGAACATGCCACTGACTGCTTAGGGCTGCTCCCGTCAAGGCCTGACCCGGTTTACAGCCCGCGACATCCCGGAGGACGGATCGTCCACAGCACGTCACCGGGCCGAACCATTGAAAAAACACCTTCCACTGGTTTTCGGCCCTCTGCATCACGAGGTTTTCAGAGTTACAGGCGGCCCCGAACCGCCCAGCCTATCCCAAAAGTCAACTAAGCTGGAAATGTTAAAAGTCCGGAGGGTAGAACAATTCCAGAAAAATTTACTTGGAAAGAAGAAGTGTTTGAGGCCTACCTGAGGCCTCTAAATGGTTTTTTTATTCTGCAGCTACGATGTCTCTTACTTTTCCGTGGGCCTCTTCCAGTTTAGCTTCTTCCTGATTCAGTGCTCTGACAAGGTTTTCTGTTGCATCTTCGACGTCTAAATCTTTGTTAGTCAGTCGTTCCTCTTCTGAAAGTATTCTGACGATTTCTTCAAGCTCTGTACGTACTTCCTGGACGATTTCCTGCAATCTTCCTTCATCCTTTATGAAGGCCTGTTTGAATTCCTGTTTGCTCATGTCTCCGTTTCCGTAGTGCTGTACTTCTTGCTCCATGTGGTGTGTGATCTGTCTTATAGCCCTTATTTCTTTGAAAAGTGTTTTTAGGTCGTTTATGAAGTGTTTGTCGGCTTCCAGCTCCTGCATGTGATCGTCGTGTATTCTTTCTACTTCTTCTATTGCTCCACGTAGTTCCTGCATTTCAAGTCCTGTTTCTTCATCGATTTTATCAAGTGCACTGGCTGCCTGACGTATTCGTTCAGTTGGCATAATAACTGTAGGTTATGAGTTTGTGATTAAAAATTGTTTTGATTAGAATGCGGAAAGTTCTCTTTCTTTTTGATTTCAGTTTATTCGTGATTCGATGTAGTTCAGTAAGTCTTGATCGTTTATTTTACGTTCAATGTTCTGGTCAACTATGGATTTAGTTGCAGCTTTTCCATAGTTGTCTATTTGTTGTTTTGCGTCTTTCATCATGTCTATGAGGCTTTCTTCTCTCTTTTCTATTCTGTTGTTCAGTTGTTCGTATGAGTCAATGAGTTTTACAGGATGGCCTTTCTCAGTGCTGTATCCCATGAGGTGTCCTTGTTCTTGTGTCCATGTTTTTGTGATTTCTCCGTATTCAGGGCTTTGTTGTTCAATCAGTTTCTGGATTAATTCTTCTCTTTGCTCTTCTGTATATTCTGAAAGAATTAATTCGGCGTCGCCTTTTAGAGATCCTTGTGAAAATTTATCCCAGTCGAGATACTGTGGCAGGTTGTCTATTTTCCACTCTGTCTCCAGCACTTTACGTGCCATTTGAGTATTCCCTTCATATTCAAGTGCTTCTTCAGCATGTTCTTCATTAAAACCTTCAATGCTCAGAAGTTTCTGATACTCTTCAGCCATCTCAACCTTTTTGCTGACTTCAGGAAGCTCAGTTACAACCTGTAACTCTTCTTCATTATCTTCTCCATTAAAAAATAAAATACTTCCTAAATCAGGGAAACCAGGTAAATAATCTCTAAATGAATCATAAGCCGACATACTTGTTTCAGTCAAATACTCAAGAATACTCCATTCATCTTCCTTTTCTTCCAACTCATCCTTAATCTCCAATGCTCTCTGTAACTCTTCTTTACTTCCACCATGATCTGGATGAGCCTGCTTAATCATCTCTTTAACATCCACGTTTCTGGAATCGTCCTCTAAAACCTCTCCATCAAAATCAAAGTGTTCATCTACAGACGCCATAACACCTAGAACGCTATAACAGTTATAACTCCCGCATACTAAAACATCCTGTTTCTTCTAATTAGGTATAATTATAACTGGAACTCATGACCTCTCTCTGCCACACTGAATCCCCTTTCCTTAATCTCATTTCTCTCCTCAGAATCCTTCCTTAAAGCAGGATTAGTATGATTCAAATGTGTGAAGTAGATCCGAGTATCAAGGCCTTCAAACTGGTCAAGACTTCTCCTTATCGGCGGATGAGGAACTTCCTCATATCTCCCAATCTCATCTTCACTCCAGAAAGTCCCATCAATCAAAGCAATATCAGCCTCTTCAATACAGGCCTCTATCTCATCAGTAAAAGCCGTAATATCAGCAAGATAAAACAATTTCTTATCTTCACCGTGAATCATGTAGCCAGTAGTATCATAGTTGACATGCTTGTGATAGAACTGCTTTGACTCAACTTCTCCTCCTTGCACATCAATCACATCACCATCGCTGAAACTCTGCATCTCAAGATTATCCCTGTCAATCAGTAACCTGTAAGGATCATTCTTCATCATGAAATCCTTCACTTCCTCACAGCAATAGACACTGAGATCCGAGGCATCAGGGCCTTCAGGCCCGAAGAACTGCAGGCCTGTAATATGTCCAAGTGTGGCGAGAGGAATGAAAACACCGTCAACGTATTCTCCGCCTGCCAACTGCATCCGTATATCCGGAGATGCCTCTATCAGGTAACGAGCGGAATCCTCATCATCATTCTCCTTAAGCATTATAGATGAAACAAATTTTTGTTCCGCAGGATTTTCCCTTGCTTCCCTACATACCTCGCAGTTGCATCCAAGATGCGGCACTCCGCCGTCCTGAACATTTCCCAGTACCTCAACTTTCATTGTAAAGAATTAATTCCTCCTTACATTTCTAGAAGGCCTGTGAATAATAAAAAACTATCTGCTGCACATCCTGAACGCCATTACCTGATTTAAAAACTGCGGGCAAAAACAGTATTTGAGAGGCCTATAATTTTTCTGAGGCCGGAGTGGCAGAGTAGTTATGCACCC
>JALDAN010000045.1 GCA_022729355.1 Candidatus Nanohalarchaeota archaeon
CTCCCAGTACCTCGTCTGATTCAACTATAACAGACATAATCTTTAATTATAGACGAACTGATTTAAAAACATCTGCAGCAACAAACTGATATTTTTAGAAACAGATAAGTATTTGCGGTCACCGGGATTTGAACCGCAACCGAAAACAGGTTTTCTCGGAGGGCGTCAAATCTCCGGCTCCGAGCAAAAATCAAAAAATTTTGCGGTCACCGGGATTTGAACCCGGGTCGTCGGCTCGAAAGGCCGACATGATTGGCCGGACTACACCATGACCGCGCTTAAAGAAAAAAAGTGTATTAACACTTTTAAGGCCTTCACTTACTCAAGTCCTGAAGAGAATTAATAATACTGCATCACCTAAGAGAGGCCTATGGAAGCTACTGAAATCGCAGGCACACTCATAATCAATGACGAAGGCCTACTCCTATTGTACAGAAAAGATCAGGAATGGTGGGAAGTCCCCGGCGGAAAAGTAAAGGACGAAGAATCACCGACACAGGCAGCAGTCAGAGAGGCCTCTGAAGAGATCGGAGTCGATGTGGAGCTGGAGAAGCCGTTCTTCTCCGGAGAATTCGAATCCAATAATGAACTGTTTCTCTGGCATGGATACATCGGGAAGACGACTGAAAACCCTGAGATACAGGAGGAAAAGTTTTCAGAACTGAAGTACTTCGATGCAGAGGATATAGATGAAGAGGATCTTGCGCCGAATCTGAGGCAGATTGAACCTGCGCTGAGACGTGTGCTGCGCGCCAAGACATAAAAAACAGGCTCTGCAAAACAGTCTTTAAGCAGTGGAGGCCTGATCAACTCATTTCTCTATTCGAATACATACAGTCACTTACAGGAAATCCGGTAATGGATTCATTGATGTATGTCACGGCAGAGTTCCTGGTATTCGCCGTGCCTGCCACCCTCGTCTACGTATGGTATCAGGGGCGACAGGGAAGAAAGGACTCGTTATACAGTTTCATGGCTGTCGTGCTAGGCCTCGCCGCATCGTACACTATCATGGACCAACTCCATTACACTGAGAGGCCTTACATACTGTACGATACAATCGCATCAGGAGTATCGGAGAACAGTTTCCCAAGCCAGCACACAACTACGATTCTCTCCATGGTGCCGCCGCTTCTATGGGTCAAGAGAAAGAAACTGGCCTACTTCTTCCTTGGAGCAGGCCTCATCACAGGTTTTGCAAGGGTATACGTTGGATATCATTATCCGCTTGATATACTGGGAGGAGCAGCTTCAGCACTGATCGGCTTCACCACAGTACTATTGATCCACAGGCACCTGGATGAATACGTTGAGATGCTTGCGGATTTCGGTGATAAACTTGAGAATACTTTGTTCGGGCCTTTCAGAGAACTTTACAGAAAGACAAGAAAACGATATATATGAAAAAAGAAGATAGGAGAAGTTCTTAGCTCAGGTGGTGTTCTCCTACTTCCTCGATAACGTCAACGTTGCTCAGGAATACTGTGCGGCAGCAGTACTTCTCAAGTCCAAGGTCATCAAGGACTTCGCCGGCTTCTTCACCGTCCTCAACTCTCTCCTTGAATTCTTCCCATTTATCTCCGATTACTTTACCGCAGCTGAAACATCTTACAGGTACTTGCATCTAAATATAACACCTTGTAGCAGAGGCCTGACCGTTTTAACGGTAGGACTTCTGCTGCTTGTGTCGAGCTCCTTTGCTCGACTGGCTTGGTTTTCTGGTCTCTGTACGTCTAGGATCTTCAACCATCATGTTCCTGTCGTAGTCACGGAAATCACGTTCAAGCTGTTCACTGTCTGTGAACTCTACAAGGCCTCTTGCGATAGCCATTCTAACGGCTTCTGTCTGGCCCTGCTTTCCGCCTCCGTGAGCGTCTACACGGATGTCAACGTCGCCGACGATGTCTTCGCCTGCGATGTTAAGAGGCTCCTTGATGCGCTCTGCCTGAAGATCACTGTTGCTGGCCCATAGATCTACAGGCCTTGAGTTAATCCTCAGTGTCCCGTCGCCTTCCTTTACTGTGGCACGGGCCTTCGCGGTCTTCCGCTTTCCGTTCGCATGTACAGGTTCAGTCATTAATTTTCACCTCTTGGCGTCCATCCGATATGTTGTGATACTTCGCCAAGCTTTACATAGTTCCTGTTCTGCAGCTCGTCACCGGATTTAGTCTCACTCTGTTCAACTTCCTCCTTGAATTCATGAGGCACTCCAAGATAGGCCTTCACACGTCCAAGTGCTTCCCGTCCACGATCCTTCTTGTAAGGAACCATTCCACGGACAGTCCTCTTGATGATGTTTGCAGGACTCTTCGGGAAGTGAGGGCCTCTATCTCTTACTCCTCTATCGTACTTCGTCTTGTACTCCTCGAAAACCTTTTCTTTATCTCCGGAGATAACTGCCTTCTCAGCGTTTACAACACGCACTTCCTCTCCGTCAAGAGCTTTCTGCGCTATATCTGTTGCAAGACGTCCGATGATACGGTTCTCTGCGTCAATTACTTCTGTCATAATTTTTATTTCACCACTCTAACGTTGGAGCCTTCAGGATTTTCCTCAACAAGATCACGGATGAACATGAAATCACCGTTCTCACGGATCTCATCCTTCGCTCCTCTGGAGGCCTTGAAAGCAGCGACATCAACACTCTTAGTCAAACGCCCTGAACCAAGAACCTTGCCAGGAACGACAACTGTATCGCCGTCCTCAGCAACACGCTCAATATCAGAAACGTTTACTTCAGGCCTCCTCCTGTTCACTTTTCCAAGATTTTCAGCAACTTCATTCCAAATACTTGCATCCTGATCCTCCAAGAACTCGATAGTCTCCAAGAGTACAGGATTCGTAGGGTCTGCATTATTATCCATTTTGTAAATAACACCTCGCGGCAAACACAAGACCTCAAAAAAGAGGCCTCAATGCCACTACTGGCTATACTACGTAAGAGAACTGAAGTTTTATAAATCGGGAAACGTATCCTGAACCCTTTTTATCAGGCCTCCACAAAATATGATTCAATGAGTGATGGCTCTGTAAGCATGGAGGAAGAGATCCAGAGATTTGTGGAGAATCCTAGAAAAGTTCTAGGCCAAGTAGAGAAGTTCAGACAGGAAATCAAATTCAATCTGGAGAAACTACTTGAAGATGCAGAACACGGAGTTGAGAACTCGCTTCTCAACCATTCACTGAGGCCTGAAATATATCCTGTATTCACACCTGAACTAACTCAAGTAGGGGAAGACCGCTTACTGATAGCATTATCTATAGCCTTATTCGAGTACTCCAATCCATCCAGCAATCCTCTCCACAGAGAACTTGAAAGAACTTCAGAGGCCTCAACAGGGAGGACAGCAGAAGGCCTGCTTAACGGATTTAGAAATGACCAGTTTGAATGGAGTGCCAAATACGAGAAAGAGGACAACTCCCTACTGATAAATGAACTGCCGGAAGAAGTACTGCCTCCTTCAAAAGACGTACCTCCTATACTTGCCTTTCTATGGAACAGTCTCAACACCAACGTAAATGCAGGGACAAACAGAAACTACGGACTAACAGTAGCAGACGTAGAAGCCAGAACCGTCCACGAAATGACTCACGCAATAAATACTAATGCCGCCAACCCGTTGAAAAACAGTAGAACAGCAGCAGTAGATGAGGCCTCAGCCATGGCATCCACATACGCAGTCATCGGCAAAATGCCTACACCAGACTACAGCGACAGAGGCCTCGATCAAAGAAAACTGGAAGAAGCACAGAAAATACTTGGAAAATTCGTGGAAAGAAAAGGACACAACAAACAAACAGTATCACTTTTACGAAACATATCAATACAGAGTATCAGGATTCTTGAAAACGATAATTCACACGACGTCAAACAAGTTCTTCAAAAAGTAATCAACGACTTATCCTGAACAATAAAACGATAACAAGATACAGGATCGTTCTTCAAAATATAGAACTAACTGGAAAAAGAAGAAAAAAGAAAGGGAGGCCCTGAAATGTTGAGGCCTCCAATGAAGCGTGTTTATTCAACGACGCTTCCTGTTGCTGTGCTGATCTCAAGCTGTGTCTGTCCAGCCATCTCGTCCTGATGCTGTCTGTAGTTGGACAGGAAGTTACCAGCTTCTCTGGTATCTTCTCCAGTGTATCCTGCGACGATAAGTGCGTCGTGGTCTTCACTGAATGCGTCAGGTACAAGCTGTAGAAGGCTTTCTCCTTCTGTGTAGTCAGCTGTCTCCCATGTACGGTCTTCGTCAGCTAGCTCCTGTACAAGGCTGTTAGCTGCCGGTCCTCCGACAAGGATCAGGTTCCTGTCGGTCTTGACTTCTGGGATGAAGTCATCGCTGTCCAGAGCAACGCTCTGAGCAGGCCATCCGGTAGCTACCTGTGTGTCAACTGAACCGGATCCGCCACCTTCAGCGGAAAGACTTCCGCCTTCCTCTGTGATAGCTGCTCCGGCTGTTGCCTGTCCAGCAGGCTGATGAAGTACGAATTCTCCTTCATCATCGGAATCATACTCTGTGTATGCTCCGAAGAAGTCTACTCCAGCTTCGATGTCATCGTCACTTTCAAGATCTGATGTGTCACGAAGTTCTTCTCCGCCTGTGTAGACTGCGTCCTGAACTCCTGTGTCATCGTCGTCGTCAGCAGCATAATCTGCCTGTACGATGTATCCCTGTTCTGCATCGCTGTCGTCTTCAGGCTGAAGAGCTACAACAGACGGTACGTCTGGTGAAACACTGCTCTGTTCGCCATCTGTGTTCAGAG
>JALDAN010000026.1 GCA_022729355.1 Candidatus Nanohalarchaeota archaeon
ATGAGGCCTGTGAATGAGACTGTTGGAACATAGTAGGGGAGATACTTGGACTCCATGAGTTCGAGTTCTCCTATTAGGTAGCGGCTCCATAGTAGGCCTAGTAGTGCTATATTTGCGAGGAAGAGTTCGTCTGTGAACCAGAAGTTGTTGTAGTCGAGTACGGATGCGACTCCTCCTCCTATTAGTACTGTTGGTGTGTATGCGATTACGAGTTGTCTGATTTCTTCGTCGATGAACAGTAGTGATCCGACTGTCATAGGGAGTAGTAGCCACATCATCTGTGAGCCTCCCCATGAGATTGTGAAGAATGCTAGTGAGAGGCCTGATAGTATTCCGGCTTTGTAGCTTTCTCGTTTCCAGGCCATTGCGAAGAATAGGAGTGTCAGCATCATGAAGAATGTGCCTGTAGGCTCTTTCTGGAAGAATCCTGCTGAAGATCGTCTCAGGACTCCTGGGATAACTGCGAGGAAGAATGCTGTTGCGAGGCCTACTTTCTTGTTTGCGACTTCTTTTCCGAAGAAGTACATTATAACAACAGTGAACGCTCCCATAAGTGCTGGGTAGAACTGTGCCCAGCCGAGGTAGCTTTCAAACATTAGAGATCCTCCTAGCCAGTAGAAGATTGCCGGGAAGACTGTTACTCCGAGATGGTGGTTCACTACAGGTGTGTTATATGGGAAGAAGGCCATGAAGTCTGTTACTAGGTGTGATCCTTCGGCTGCTAGGTGTTGTGAGATTCGGAAGTGTCTGTATGAGTCTAGTGCTTGAAGGTATTCCATGTTGACGACTGGATAGTAGCGGATTCCTAGTGCAATGAAGAAGAATGCTGTTACTGCAAGTACTGGCCAGCTGTTCTTGAGGCCTTCCTCGGTGAATTTTGAAGCCGCTTTCTCCCGATATCTCTCTAGAGCCATATCTATAGTAAGTATTTGTAGGGGTATATTTTTTTAGTTCATAGGTATGGAAGGCCTACTTCGCCTTGCTGTTTATCTCCGGTTAGTTTAAAATGGTTATACTATCAAATTTGTGGTAGTGACATTTGAGAAGTATTTCAATAGAATCTATGAAGATTATGATAAGTGGGCTTTGATACCTGTAGCTCTGTTCCTTTTCTCAATAGCTGTCATTGGAGGACAGTTAATGCATGATGGTTCTGTTCTTGATAGAGGTGTAGTCTTCTCAGGCGGTACTGAGATAACTTATAGTGTTGATGGAGATTTCTCCACTGTTGAAGTAGAGGAGATTATGGAGTCTCATGGAAGATCGGGCAGTATTGCTCTTAGAGAGGAGACAGAGGCAGGTTCAAGACTTAGATTGACTATTCCGCCTCCACAGCTAGAGGATGAAGCCGAAGCCAAGGATCTTCTGGAGAACAATGAAATACGCAATATGAGTGTTGAAGTAGAACAGTTCTTTTTCGCCACAAGTGCGGTAGCAGAAACGTTCTTTACCCAAGCTGTTTGGGCTTTCATACTTGCTTTCACGATTATGAGTGTAGTTATTTTCACATCATTCCGTGACGTTATACCGGCGTTTGCAGTTGTATTCGCCGCCTCAGCCGATATTTTATTCACTATAGCAGTGATGTCTGTGCTGGGAATACCTCTAACACTTGGATCATTATCTGCATTGCTGATGCTTATTGGATACTCGGTTGACACAGATATCGTGCTGTCTTCACGGGTGTTGAAGCAGAAACGAGGTACGCTTAAGGAAAAGATGTGGAGCTCCGTTAAGACAGGAGTAACTATGAGCTCTGGAGGAATAGCAGCATTCGCCATACTTTACTTAGTATCAATGTATCTTGTAGGATCATCAGAGCTTTCCGCAGTTGCATCAGTCATGGTTATAGGCCTTCTGGCCGATATGCCTTTCACATGGCTTGGAAACACAGTCATACTCAAAAAATACGTAGAAGGAGACATAGAGGTTCCTAACGTAATGAAGGTGGTACCATGGCGGTAAAAGACATGCTAACAGAATGGAGGATAATTCTCCTCGTAGTAGTACTGGCTATATCAGCCGTAGGCCTCCAGCCTACTTATGTTGCGCAGGATGGAAGCTATGATATAGAGTTCAGAGGCCTTGAGGATAATCTTGGTATAGATTTCCGTGGTGGTACGCAGTTACTTCTGCGTGTTGATTCAGATAATCAGACTGAGGAACTTGTTGATGAAGTAGCCGAAGTCTTGAGAGTCAGGGTTAACGAACTTGGATTCCAGGAGACTACCGTTAATACTATTGATATTGGAGAGGGTTACAGGATCAGCTTAACTACGGCTGAAAGAAATGAGACCAGGATAAGTAATCTGATTTCTCAGGAAGGTGCTTTCCAGGCCCGTATGCCGTTCCTGTTCTCTGATACTGCTAACTTCAGTATGAGCGAGACTTATAGGTTCCAAGAAGGTAATTCCAGCGTTGATGTTGGTCGATGGACTGATGGAGAAGTAGAGCATTTACAGACTCTGCGGGAAGGCGAGAGAATGGAGTTAGAGGGGACACAGCTTTACTATTCTGGTGTAAATGGCTCGTTCCAGAGAATGGAGATTCAGGTATATGATAATCAAGATATTGTATCTGTTAGAACCGGGGAGTCGACTGTAAGGCCGGCCGGACAACAACCAGATGCTTTCGAAGCTATCATACCGCTGACTGTTTCAGAGGAATCTGCTCAAAGACTAAGAGATATAGCTAATAACTACCGTGCTGGCGGATCATTGACCATGGAGGATGGTAGTCCTGCCGAGTTAACGATATTTTTGGATGAGGAAAGAGTTACTGGATTCACAGTTTCTGATGAGTTCCAGAGACAGCTCATCAATAACCCTTCAATTACTATAACTCGTGAAAGTCAGAGTGAGGCACGTGAAGAGATGCGTGAGATTCAGGCGTTACTGCAGTCTGGACAACTTCCTGCACCGGTAGAAATTGAAACAACTTCCACTCTAGGAAGTGAGCTTGGACAGCAGTTCATGGTTGCCTCAATCATATCTATTCTTGGAGCTCTAATCGCTGTAGCAATGTTGATTGTCGTACGTTACCGTAACATAAAGCTCTCAGTTCCGATTGTCATAACAGGTGCTTCGGAGGTATTCATACTGTTAGGCCTCTGGTTCTCCACTTTCGCAACCTTAACACTCTCGGCAATAGCAGGAATAATTGCTGCGGTAGGTACCGGAGTTGACGACCAGATTATTATTACGGACGAATCCGATCGTACATCGGTTAAGGACTGGACTGCCAGGATGAAGACGGCATTCTTTGTCATCTTCACGTCTGCTGCATCCACTATTGGAGCGATGGTGCCACTACTTTCACCAAGACTGTCCTCAATGTTCGTAATGGCTGCAGGCCTAGGATTAATAGGATATACGCATTACAAGAGAAGAGCAGGAAACCATTACATGGTGGTAGGTCTCTTCGCACTTACAGTAGGAGCAGTAGCTACTTTATTCCCGTTAGCAGGCCTTCAACAAGTAGAAGAGTTCGCAACTACAACTATTGTAGGGATAATGATTGGAATCACAATCACAAGGCCTGCATATGCCAAGATGCTTGAGCATATGAACGATTAACTCAGGAAAAAAGAAGAGAAGTGAGAAAAAAGTGTCTTCAGAAAGTTTATTGAAGGCTCATGATTGCTTCTGCAGGGTCTTTGGAATCTTTCAGTGCTTCTTTGGCCTCACTTCTTGAAGCATCTGTCTTTTCAAGCACCATTTCCAGATCTTGTTCATCTACAGCATTCTTTTCTTCTTTGCTGTACTTTCCATTTAGTTGGAAGACTTCATTGCCCTTTGCGTTGATGCGTGAAACTTCCGGGTTGCTGAAGACGAGTTTTTTGTCTCCAAGATCGATTTCAACTTTTTCAGCATCTAGCTCGTCCATATCTACGCCCATCTGCTTCATCATCTGAGCCATGTCATTTCCGCCAAACATAGTTGTCAATATGTTCTCGTACTTTTTTTAAATCGCCGTCATGTCAAAAATAGTTATCGTAGAACCAGTAACCCTTACACTTTACACGGCTTTAGGCATACTTTTTGGAATACTTACAGGCCTCATTCCAGGCATACATCCTAATACGGTTATATTTACTTCTCTACCATTTTATCTGGCTTCTGGAGGAGGCCTTGAATTTTATGCCGTGTTTTTAGCAGGATTATCTATATCGCATACTTTTCATGATTTCTTACCGGCTATATTCATTTCTTCACCGGATGCAGAGTCTGCATTAGCAGTAATAAATGGGAGATCAGCTGTTGAAAGTGGAAGAGGCCTCGAGATTTTTCATTATACTGTTTACGGGGCGTTTCTTGGTTTAATTCCTGTTCTTGCTATTTCTGCTGTTTCTCTTCTTTATCTTCAGGCTATGTATCAATCTGTGGAGGTCTATATGCATTATATCTTGTTCTTTTTCCTGTTGTTCATAGTTTTGGATTCTGAGAATAGTTTGGAGGCCTCTATAATTGCTGCTTTTTCAGGTGTTTTAGGTGTTGTAAGTTTTCAGTCAGGTGTGAATCAGAGCTTTGTTTTTATACCTCTTTTTTCCGGCCTTTTTGCATTTCCTGCTATTATAAGATCTCTTAATCAGGAGTTCAGTGTTCCGGAACAGGATCTACCCAATGTTAGTAGTAGAGATGCTTTTTCGGGAGGGTTGATTGGATCTACGGCAGGCTTCTTGGCCGGTGTTGTTCCGGGCATAGGTGCTGCTGTTGCAACTACTTTTGTGTCGCCTTTGATGCGTAAAGATTCTTCTCCACGTTTCATGTCTGCTCTAGGTGCCGTGAATACGACAGATATTATTTTTTCGTTGTTTACTTTGTATCTTCTCGATAATGCGCGTTCTGGCGTGGCTGTTGCTCTTCAGTTCTTTTCTACGGAGATTGATCTTAGAATTGTTTTGTTTGCATGTATTGCTTCGGCACCGGTTGCAGCATTTCTTGCTCTGAAGATATCTGATTACTATGTGCATATTGTTAGATCGCTACCTCTTTCCAAAATACTCGTATCTGTAATTGTATTTATCTCACTAGTTACGCTTTATTTTACCGGCATAACAGGTCTACTTATTCTGCTAATCTCCACTTTTGTAGGGATAGCTGCTTTGAGGACGGGTGATAGAAGAGTATGTATGGCTGTTCTTATCGTCCCAGCTATACTCTTCTTTTCGGGATTCGGAGCTTTTATTTAATTTGAGTAGGAACTTCACTTCATGAACGAAAGAAAAGGTTTCCTACTTTTCCTAATCGCTGCATTCGGTGCTATAGTAGGCCTCATGATTCTCCCATTCTTTGCATATATCTTGGGCGCAGCCATCCTCGCATTCATTATGAGGAGGCCTCAAGAATTCCTATCGAATAAGATAGGCGACAGATCCTCAGCTGCAATACTTACAGTATTCATTATACTAGTTGCTGTTATACCGTTAATTTTTGCTGGCTTGGCCGTTGCACAGGACGCAAGCGGAGTAATTGATCGTATCAACACTACTGAAGTAGTAAATCTTCAGGAGATAGAAGATCTTATTTTTGAATATACAGGGCAGGAAGTTGATATACAGGCTAGTCTTTCAGAGGCTGTAAGAGAGTTCGCAGCTACTACTCTAGGAGAATTCTCACGCCTTGTCAATATAGTCGCTAATCTGGGAATAGGTCTTTCCATAATGCTTTTCCTGCTTTACTACTTCCTTAAAGACGGCAGAAGACTGGTCGAATGGGTTGAAAGCATTTCGCCTATGCCTGAAGAAATAGACGACAGACTAGTGAGTCAGGTAGCTATGACTACATCAGCAGTCATTAAAGGTCATTTATTCGTATCTATAGCACAAGCACTGATTGCAGGAGTAGGCCTGGCTATCTTTGGAGTCCCTAACGTAATCTTCTGGACATTCATAATGATGATACTTGGTCTAATCCCGCTGATAGGTACTATGTTTGTCTGGCTGCCTGCAGCAGTACTTTTATCTCTTACAGATCCTGTTTCCGGTATTTTACTAGCTCTCTATGGATTTACAGTCGTTACACTTAGTGATAATATTTTGAGGCCTCTATTCGTCGATAAATCGGCTGATCTCCATCCTGCAGTAATTATTCTGGGAGTTGTAGGTGGAGTAATTTTGATCGGCGCACCGGGCCTGTTCATAGGGCCGGTTATACTTGGAATTTTGAAGTCAGTTCTCACAGTGTACGAAAACAATTATGAGCATCTCTAACCAGTTTATTCGCTGACAGTATAGGAAATGTTTTTATTTACAGTGATGTAACTTTTTGGTGAGTGACGAATTGGTGAGTGATAGAACTGGCGCGGTTATTTCAGCTGTAATCTTAACTGCATTAATAGCTTTTCCAGCAGCCTCCGAAAATATTGATTACGGGGGAGAAAGCAGTCCTATTGTTGAGGAGAGCTCTGCGTTGAATACTGAAATCAATATAGATGATGCTGCTACTTCTGAGGCCTCTATTGAGAGAGTTGACTCTCGATACGTAGTTGAGGAGACTCATAGTTTCAGAGTAGAAGAGCTGTCGACTGCTGAAGCTGATCTAAGGTTGGTAGTCGATAATTCCTCTCGTCTTTATACTCTAGAGATGCCTGAAGGAACACTTGTGCAAGGAGTGGATGAAGGCAGGGAAGTATCACGTTTTGAAGGTGCTGATCGCTCCACTGTATCAGATAAGATGAGTGATTTACGGAGTCAACTAGAGGAGGAAAGAGATCTTGTCAAAGATGAGATGACTCCGGACTTAGAGGTACGAGTGACACAGTCCAAGACTGCTGATCCGGATCAGCGAGCTGTTATAAGTAATTTTGATGAGGAGGCGGTTGATATAGAGGGCTGGACATTATATAACGAGAATGATGAATCGCACGAGTTCGATGACCTTGTATTGACGCCTGGACAGCAAGCCTATGTCTACAAAGAAGATAATGAAACTTTGAACGTATCAGAGGCCTCTGAGAATCATTACGTGTATGATACTGGTGTAAGCTGGAACTCTTTCGGTGATACTGCTAGACTGGAGAACAGTGATGAGGTAGTGATTG
Organism: Candidatus Nanohalarchaeota archaeon; assembly: GCA_022729355.1. Taxonomy (GTDB): domain Archaea; phylum Nanohalarchaeota; class Nanosalinia; order Nanosalinales; family Nanosalinaceae; genus Nanosalina. The sequence continues at coordinate 7,042 of JALDAN010000026.1, forward strand.
ATATAGATAGTTACTAGACTTTTTCTACAGTCCCATCTATCCTGTATTCTTCTCCCGTAAAAATCCTTTTCAGTCTGTTTTCCTCTTCGTTTGCTACTATCAAAACTTTATTTAAAGAGCTATGGATATTCAGATCAGAGGCCTGTAGTGAGGAGAGCACTCCCACGATTATGAACATGTAAAGCATTAAGAGGAAGCTGGCTCTATTAAATCCGTTCCAGGAAGCATAGTAGTAAACCGTTACTGCCCCGGTGAGACCTATCAATCCGCCTTTCTTGATTCTATAATCCACTGAATAACCACTTTTTTGATTAGTATTTAATAATTTCAAAGGATTTTTCACTTTCCCCTTCTCCAATAATCATTATGGTGTACTATCAGTGCCCGGACTGCGGCTACAGACAGAGAAGCAAGGCCCAGAAAAGAGTCAAGTGCCATAAATGCGGCCGCAGCTACCTTAAAAGAGATGCCAAGAAGACCAAAAGAAAGGCCTCTAAAGACAGTGAATCAGGATTCAAAAAGTACAGCAGAAAATAGAGGCCAGACTAATTATATCTTGGGAAGCCACTTCTCCCCGTGAAGGAATACGTTATAGATGATACCGATTTCGATTTGGAGCTGACTATGACATGCGGCCAGACTTTCTGCTGGCACCGTGTCGCAGGAACGCTTTACGAGGACGGCAAACCCCATTTCTACACTTTCCGCAACGAGAAGCCGATCGTAGTGGAGCAAACAGATAAAGGCGTTATTGCACGTACAGAACTCTCCAGAAAAGAAGTCGAGAAGGCACTAGGCCTTGACAGAGATCTCAACAAGATTTTCGAGGCCTTTCCGGAGGATGAGGTGCTTGAGGAAGCCAGAGACGAGCTATGGGGATTGAGGATTGTACAGGATGAGTTCTTCCCGTGTCTGATCTCTTATCTCTGTTCTCCGCAGATGAGGATTCCACGTATCAAGAAGATGCATAACGCTATTGCCGAGGAGTACGGAGAAGTGAAGACTGTTGACGGGATAGAGATGCGGCGTTTCCCTACTCTGGATGAGATGGCGGAGGCCTCTGAACAGGATCTACGTGATATCGGAGTAGGCTACAGGGCGAAGTATATAGTTGAAAGTGTGAAGATACTCAAGGAACAGGACTTTGATCCGGAAAAGATTCGTGGAAGGGATTATGAGGATGCTCGTGAAGCTTTGAAAACGCTTTACGGCGTCGGAGATAAAGTTGCGGACTGTGTACTTCTTTTCTCTCTGGGCTTCCATGAGGCCTATCCGATCGATACATGGGCTTCTCAAGCTCTTGAAAAGCATTATCCTAGTCTTTATTCAGAGGATTACGAGGAGCTTTCGAGGAACGTCCGTCGGTACTTCGGTGAGGATGCGGGTTATGCGCAGGAGTATATCTTCCACGCCGCTAGAAACGGAGTCTTGGAAACCTGATTTAAGTAATTTTATCGGACTTTAATTCTTATGACAAAACTTGGAGTTGTAGTCGCCAGATTCAATCAAGGTGTAACAGATAAGATGCTGGAAGAGGCGGAGAAAAGAGCCTCTGAACTTGACGCTGAGATAGTGGAGACTGTTCGTGTCCCAGGAGCGTACGATACTCCTCTTGCAGCTGACAGAGTAGCCAAAAAGTACGAGATTGATGCAGTAGCCGTACTGGGAGCAATAATTGAAGGCGACACTAATCACGACGATGTGATAGGCCATTCTATCGGCCACAAGCTTTCACAGATAAGCCTTGACAGAGATAAACCTGTCACGCTCGGAGTAACAGGCCCCGGAATGACTGCAAAAGAGGCCTCTGCAAGAACTCATTACGGTGCTGAAGCAGTTGAGGCCGCAGTAAATCTGCTTGAAGATCTGCCTGAGGTTTGAACAAGTGAAGAATCAGGAAAAAGTCGCGGAGTTCGTTGAAAAGTATGATATGGAGGCCTCTCCGGATTACAGGCTTGTTGACTTGGTCTCCGAAGTAGGTGAGGTAGCAGATGATGTATCGAAGTCCACAGGATACGGTAAGAGGCCTGAAGACGTAGAGGTTAAGGAAGATGAGATAGGTGATGTGATGTTTGCATTGCTGGCGTTGGCGGATTCTCTGGATGTTGATGCAGGTGAGGCTTTAGATACTGCTATTGAGAAGTATGAGCGACGTATCAGGAGCAAAGGTGCTCCGGATTCTGGCGGATGAGAATTCTGGATAAGAAACATTTTTTACGTTTATCTGTCTTTCTATACTATAGATATGAGTGTGCTTGATCTGGAGGATAAAGATTCTGATGAGATAGTTTTCGAGACGTTTCAACTGAATGATCTCCAGAGGGAAATCTTCCGGGTTCTACGTGAACAGCAGCTTACAGTGAAGCAGATCGGAAACGAAGTGAACCGTTCACGGTCAACAGTTCAAAGAGCACTTCAGGAGATGCTTGACAAAGATCTTATTCTTCGAGAGGGAAAGACAGAGAAAACAGTTTACTACGTGTACACCACTCTGCCGTGGGATGACATCAAGGAACTTACTAGGCAGACGATCTCCGAATGGTATGAGGAAGTCGACAGAAAACTCTCATGACTTTTAGTACTTCCAGAACAGATACGCCAGATACCCCAAAGCTATCAACTGGCTTGGAAGAGAGAAGAAAGGCCTTACTTCAATACCGAGAGAGGCCGCCATCAATCCAAGACCGGTCACAAGAAAAATGAAGTACTTTCCGTTCTCTAGAATGCTCTCACTGTAGGCATCCAACGAAAGCTCATTTCTCGAAACCAGATATACTGCAGTTCCTGCCAGGAAGAACTTGGCCAGTACTGCTGCGGTATACCAGGCCTCCTGTATCACTATATACAGGAAATCCACTACGATGTGAAGAAGACTCATTAATTATCGGAGGCCTCCTGAGAGAAAGATTTAGAGTTAGAAGGAAGTAGAAAGGGAGGGAGGGGGTTTTTTTACTCGGTTTCCTTTGCGTCACTGGTCTCGAAGTCCTTCATCACGATGATGTCGTCGATTGAGTCCACCATCCTGTATGGGATGACTACGTTCTTCGCTCCGCCGACTTTCTGGGCTAGGTAAGAGCCTTTCTCAGCAGCCACTACTACTGCTCTAACTGCGAACTTCTCAAGCTGAAGTTCTACATCTTTGATTTCACCACAGTAAGAACCTTTCTCGGTATAAACCTGCTTATCCACTATGTCCGCAAAGTCAATTATATTTTCTGACATCGAGTTTACCACTTTATAATACAAAACTTTTCAGCAGAAACTTAAATAGTTTGCCCGGACACGTCTCCACTGTTTTTAAGTTGTTTACCGTTAAACTTCTACTACACAGATGTCGGGGTGGCAGAGTCTGGTTTATCGCGGTAGCTTGCTAAGCTACTGGGCGTCACAGCCCTCCCGGGTTCAAATCCCGGCCCCGGCGTTTTACTATAATAATTTATGATGTTGTTTGAAGGGTTCAAATCCTGAAGTTCTACAGAAATTCTGCTCCAGAAATTCTCTAGAGAATTTCGTGTCCGACCCCGGCGCATCTACAAACTCAAGGCCTGTTTTTTCTAAAGGGTAGAGTTTATTTAATTTGGGTAATTGCTGGATAAAATCAATTGTAGGCCTAAAATACGTGTTAAAATTTAATTAAATTTTATCTTAAGCTTTCTAAGGGCTTTTAAGAGTAGCAGCGTTATAAGATTTGAGGTTTATTTGGTATACATGTCAGTAAATAAGAGTTTGGTAATTTTATTAGCATTATTAGTTTTAGGCCTTCCTTTGGCCACAGCACAGTCTCAAAGCAATGATATAGGTCCTGGAATGGTGGCTGCGGACTCGCCGTTTTACGGGCTTGAATTGGCTTGGGATAACGCAGCTGTCACTTTGGGTTTGAAGAATGCAGGGGATGTTACACAGGAGAGGGCTGCTGAGGCAAAGGATGCGGTAGAAAGGAACAGAACAGATGCGGCTCTAAGGGCAGTTGAAAACGCTCAGAAGATGGCTAATAGATCTAAAGCTGGAGATGAGGAAGGGGTTCAGAGGGCCATGACTTCTCTCCAGGATACAATGAGTAAGATGGAGGAGAGAATCCAGAACGCACCTAATGAAGAGGCTAGAGAAGGAATGCAGGGAGCTCTTGAGAATATGAGAGGTGCTGTCAATAACATGGAAGAGGACCGAAAGACTAGGGAGGAAGCCAGAAATCAGAGAGACAACGCCAACCTGACACGTGACAGAGGCCCGACAGAAAATCAACAGGATCGGGATCGGAATGAAGACAGACAGCAGAACGTGAATGGAGATGATTTGGACTCAAATACTACTCCGGGAGCGGATCAAGACAATAGGGATCAGGCAGGCCCTGTTTCGGAAAGAACTCGATAAAAGAGATCTCTGTATCACTTTCCACTTCCTTTATATCCTCTTTTTAAGAACTTTCTATAAATTTAGAGAATTATATTCGAAATAGCTTTGTAGATGAGAAACTGGCGGCATAAAAGATCTCTAAGGGAAAAAAGCAATATGAGAGGCCTGAACTTTCATTGAGCTAGAAAAAAGGCCTTTCAACACCTGATGGCCGATAAAAACGGAGGAACATATTAAAAAGTAGGCGTTTTTACATATTGTTATAGATTTTTGATAAAAAAGCAACTTCGACATGAGGTCGAACAACATTGATGATAAACAATAAATTCTATTCACACGTCTCAAAGGCAGTCGTCACAACTCTAACACTCTTACTAACATTAGGCCTAATGACAGGCCTAGCAGCCGCAGAAACACAAACACATACAGTAGATAATGATGGAGACTTGGACCATGACACTATTCAAGAAGCAATTGATGGAGCAAATGAAGGAGATACTATAGAAGTTGAAGACGGAACCTACGACGAAGCACTAACTATCAATACTGAGAATGTAACTCTGAAGTCGGCTGATTCAGAAAACAGGGCCACAGTCAGATTTGACGAAGGAGATTCAACATCCAGTGAGAAAACACTTCGAATTAATGCGAGTGATGTGACTGTTCAAGATCTAGTAGTTGAAAGAATCGCTGCAGACGATAGAGACGGCGGAGAAGACTTTGCACATGGTATCGTTATCCGATCGGATAATGGAGGTTCCTTGGCTGGTGTAGAAGTCACTAATACAGAAGTAGTTGGTCAAGGATTTGAAGATGACAACTACGCTGCAGGAATCATGGTTATAGACGGTACTTCAGATAATTCTGCGGAAGCCAGTAATGTTAGCATAGCAGACAACGAAGTTACGGGATTCCCTTACGGCATAGAGGTAAAAGGCTACTACGGAGATAAAGTCGAGGATATCAAAGTGACGGACAACAACGTAACGGAAAGTTACAAGCACGGAATAGTGGTCGGCCAGGACGATGGAACCGTCAACCAAACTTCAATAGAGAACAATGATGTGCAACAATCAGATGAAGTAGGAGTCTACGTCTTAGGATCAGATACTTCTGATTATCCTTTCGAAATGGGAGAGGTAGGATCTGACGAACTTACGGTTACAGGAAATGATCTACAATCCAACAGCGTCCAGGTTCAGGATGATTCAGGAGCACTAGAACTCACAAAAGTGCTTCAGGACAATATCTATGATAGGGCCGCTGTTGTAACTGGAAGCTCTATCCAGATTCCTCAAATATACTCCAGCATTCAGGATGCAGTGGATTCAGCAGAAGAAGGACAGAAAGTAGAAGTGACTGAAGGAACTTATGAAGAAGGCCAGATCACTGTAGATAAGAAAGATGTTTCTATAGTCACTCAAGGAGATAGAGATAACACAGTGATCAAGAACATTCAGAATGATACTTCTGAGGCTGTTCAGATCAGAGAGTCCGGAGTCAAGCTAGAAGGATTCACAGTAGAAAGAAAGTCATCAGACAATTCGCCTTCTCAAGGTATCGGAGTTAGAAATACATCAACTGATGGCAATCAGGTAGAGGTTATAAACAACAAAGTTGTCGGAGATTCAGACAATGAGGACGAAGAAAGCAGTAACTTTGGAATCTACATCGCAAACGATGATGATGCTAATGTAACTAATGTATCTGTTAGAGATAATTCAGTAGCTAACTTCAGCGTAGGAACTCATATCACAGTTGATCAAAATAGAACAGTTGCAGATATCGAAGTTCAGGACAATGAGTTAGAGAGCAATGCGTACGGTGTATTCATGAGCTCCTTCGGAGATGGAGGCACAGATAGCCATCAAGGTATAGTAGTAGAGAACAATGAAATCCGGGATAATGACCTGTATGGCGTACAGATTCCTGAAGACGGAGATGATTTCTTCGGCGCAACTAAGAACGACATTGATCTTGAAGGCATAACAATCAATCAGAATGAAATCGTTTCAAACAGTGAAGGAGGAGTCAACGTATCAGGCTCAAACACTCTTGATGCGGAACAAAATTACTGGGGAGCTGCTTCAGGCCCTGAAGGAAGCGGCGCTAACGTAGTAGGAGCAGTAGACTTTGAGCCTTGGCTTCTTGAGGCTGATGGAACGGAGTACGAGGAGACTGTCAGTTTAACTGGCGGAGATTGGAGTCTTGTCTCTGCTCCGGGAACTGTAGATGCTTCGAGTGTTGTAGTTGATAATGGCTCGGAGGCCAAGCTTGTTGTCTACGATACAGAGGCCTCTGAGTTCGATCCTGTTGATTCTGTTGATTCGAATCCGTTAGGTGCTACTTTCGTCCATGTGGATGATGCAGCAGGCCTTGGATTGAGTTACAGTAATAGTACGAGTGCTTCAAAGGATGTAGTGGAGGGATGGAACATGATTGGTTCCAGTCAGGAGATCAAGTTGAGGGATGCCCTGTCGCCGATAGCAAATAGCCTTAACTCGTTCTTTGCTCCGGCTGAATTCAATGATAGAAAGCTTGGAGGAACTTACATAGATCTTGGAGATAGATCGTCTGAAGTTGTGGATGCTTCAAGTCTTGATTACCTTCAAGGTGAGTTCGGAGAAAGTCAGGAGGTTTCAAAGTACGACGGTTACTGGGTGAAGGCTTCCGGTAGTTCAACTCTGGAATTAACAGTACCACAGCCTGAATGAGGTGTTTTGAGATGAAGAAGCTCCTTATTACATCTCTGTTTCTTGTATTCTTGTCTGCTTCAGCTCTAGGTCAGCC
>JALDAN010000003.1 GCA_022729355.1 Candidatus Nanohalarchaeota archaeon
CTGTAGTTCGACTCTGCCGTTACTGATTTTTTCAGCGAGGTTGTGGAGTTTATCAGAGGCCTCTTCCCTGCCCATCCTACTCGTTGTCTTCAACAGTTTTCGTGACATATACAATACAACAGCAACGAAGAGGTTTATCTTTTTCGACAATATACCACTATGTTAAAGAAAAATTGGATTAGCCCCGTCCGAGATTTGAACCCGGGACCTCGTCCTTACCAAGGACGCGCTCTACCGCTGAGCCAACGGGGCCTGTCTGTATGTTTTTTGTTGTGGTATTGTAGTTTTTTATTTAGGCCTGTCTCTTTGTTTTTAGACGACGAGTATTACTCCTGCGATAAGTAGTATTGAGGCGATGATTTTCTGTATTATATGTCCTTCTTTGAATAGTTCTTGTCCGAGGAGGACTGTCAGTGGGACCTGTAGTTGGAGTACTGGGACGACTTTGGAGGCCTCTGCCTGTGAGAATGCGATGTACAGTACCAGGTATGCGATTGCTGTCATGAGGCCTGCGTATGCGTACATTTTCCTGTAGTTGAGTATTTCTTTCAGTGATTTGTTTACGTGGTTTGAGTCTTTTTTTATCATGTAGGCGTTGAGTGCTGTTGCCATGGAGGCCAGTATCAGGAAGGTGTAGATCTGGGGTGAGAACTGTTCTGTAACGAATCTGTCTATTATGGATGTTGCGCTGAAGAATACTGCTGATGCAAGTGCGAGCTGAGCACCTCTATCGTCTAGAAGATTTTTCACAGGATCCAGTATTTCGTGGCCTCCTTCAAGCAGTATGATGTAGGATGCGAATGTGACGAGGCCTATCCCCAGTACTTTTTCTGTTGACATTGTTTCTCCAAGCAGAAGTACTCCGAGGAGGCCTACGAATACAGGCTGCACACGGTTTAAAGGCATAGCTACTGATATCTGGGTTTTGGATAGGCTGTAGTTGTACGCCAGCATCCCGGCCACGTTCCCTAGGCCTGAAAGAAGTGTTAAAACAGCAAGTAACGCTGTAAGGCCTGTATCAGATGTTGAAAGATAGTAAAGGAGTACCGGGGTATAGAAAAATGCGGCGAGCGCAGAGTATATCGCTGTGAATCTTACAGCGTCGATGTGATCCATTAACTCCTTGGATATAACAGCTACTGCCGTAAAAAGTATTGCTGAAACTGTAGCGTATAAAATCCATTCCATCTATGAGTGAAAGGCCTCTGAGTACGTAAAAAATCGTTTCTGGATAAAAGAGTAAGATATGTGAAGGTTTTTTTATCCTGCGAACTGTGCGTTCTTCTTCCTTAGATCGCTGTATCCGCATTTTCTGCAGCTTGTTTTCTCAGGATTGTCTGTCCTGTTCTTTGCGTTGCACTTCCTGCAGACATACACATTATCGAAGACTCTTTTCTCAGCTTCCTCAAATTTCTGTGCCATAAATTCTTTGCTACACCTCTACTAATAGTTGGAGAGGCCTAGTTTTAAAAATAGAACGTCAGTATCCGACGAGATCCAGTGGCTCGTCTCTCCCCTCTACGAGTGCGAAAACACCTTCCGGTGTCTCAACAATCACTGAAGGCCTTCCTGAAGAAGCAGAAGTATTCCCGTTAATCACCTGTCCTCCGTTCCTTTGCTCAGGTACTCCTGAATCAACTCCTGTATGGCCAACTATTTGATTTCCTGCGTCTCCAGGAATATTTTCCCAGGCCATCCATGTCATACCTGCAGTTTCATCTCTCGTGCTGTCATCTCCTAAACCGAAAAGCATTTGATACCGTCCATCTCTTCTCGATATTCTATCGTTTATCTCTTCTTCGTTGGATCGAGAACCGTTCGAAATATCTTCAAGAATAGGCTCGGCCACAAGTTTCTTGAGTGCTGAATTTGCCTGCTTCATCTTATCTTGGCTTGCATATCTGGCTCCGCCATGAACATAGAAATAATGATATCCTTCAGCCATCATCTTGATATTATCGTTCATTATAGCTTCGGCGAACTGCCTCTTCATCCCGAAGTCTCTTGAAATATCTCCATTATCAGCATCGTATATCAGTGAAGCTAACTCAACTTCATCACCTGCGGGAGGAAATTCCCCCAATCCTTCTCCTATAGCTGTGGAATGAACCCTTTGCTCTTTTTTTATTCTTGCTTTTGGAATAAGTATAGGACGATCATGATTACCCATAGTCATCTCACCTCTACCAGACGAAAGTATATTGAAAACACTCTGCCACACCCTGCCCGGCTCATCACCTCTATCCAACAGATCGCCGTTCATAACAAATCTGTATTTATCACCGCCTGTCCACTCAAGAACACGACCGGTCTCTGAAACAATAGGACTCCACCCATGCCTCTCCAGAAGACTCAAGGCCTCTCTCATGAAACCGTAATCACTCTCAACATCAGAAATAGATATTATCCACGGCTCATCAGGAGAAGGCCTGCCATACTTACCATCGTAAGGTCCGTCCGCAGGACTTCCAGAACCTGAAGTCTTGACCATTGAGTCTTCTCTCAGAATTGTGCTTACACGCTCCGCTCTCTCATGTAGCTCTGATTCAAGGCCTGTAATATCAACTCCTCTGTTTTCAAGTACGGTCTCCAGAGTATCCTCAAGCTGTGCAATCATCTGGCCTTTAGAATTCAATTGCTCTAGTTTTCTCCCTAACTCGTTGATTTGATGCTCTTCTTTGCCAGCTACTTTTCCAATATCATGATCTTTAAGCATCTCAGCAATTCTCTGAAGCTCCCTGTCTTCATCATAGGCCTGCGAAAGATCATTTCTGAGTTCATCTTTCAATGATTTCAGTCTTTTAGCATTGTTCAGAGAGGCCTCTATTTTTTGTCCTATCTCTGCCTGTCTGGCTTGCTGTATCTCTGTCAGGTACTGGCGCAATGCTTCACGTGCGTCATTTGAAAAGGTCAGGCTTACTGAGTCAATGCCGAAATCTACTGCATCTTTATGAATTGTCAGGCCGTGTTCATTCAATATCTTTCTAGCGAGCAAAGTCTTCTGTTCTTCAGTCAGATCTTCATCCGATGTTATGCTTTCTGCTATAGCCCTTACTGCGTCTCTGTAGCCAGTCATTTTATCATTCCTCAGTTTGCAGGCGTCAGATCAAAGCTGGTTGGAAAACTGTATTCTGACGCAATATCTGTCCAGTGTTCATCCAAGGTTTGACTCCATTCTCTGAACTGGGACGAACTGTCTTTGTTGAAAGATTGAAGTTCTGCATCTCTTCCATTCCTCTCTACAAGTATTTTACGTGGTGTTGCAAGCATACCTGTGTATCCTTCGCCTTGATCATCGAAGTTCTGTAAATCTCTTCTAGACCAGTTCTCTGCAAACTGTGGTCCATGCTGCTGAATAGTTCCTACCGAGTGAGTATGAAAGTCGATAAAACTGTATCTCGGATATTCCTCAAGCAAATCATTTACAGCATTGACATAGGCCTTATCTGGAGAAACATTTCCTTCTGTACCTGCCCCTGAAAGAAGCATTTTGAGAGCAATAAGCTCGTCCCCTTCTTTACGACAGATAAGATGGCCGCAGACTTCTTCTTGATAGTTTCTGGCGAATTCCTGCATCTGTTCAAGGAAATCTTCAGGAACACTGACCTTTATTGCTCCACTTCTTGAACGTTGAGAAGAGGCCTGAGCATTATTTAGTATGAGGCCTAAAACCTGCTTCCTGTGTCGAAGAGAGGCCGTTATTTGATGGGTGTTGACATACTGTTCCAGTGTTTGAAGTTCATTCATCAGGGAGTTCAGTTTCTTTCTTCTTTCAAGTATGCCTTCAAGATTTCTGCCGGCCTGCATCATCTGTTCTTCTTCATATTCAACTTCAGCCAACAGATGAGCATCTTTTAATCTTCTTGCTATATCTTCAAGTTCATTACCTTCATTCACGGCTGTCTCAAGATCTGCAGTTAACTGCCTTGTCAAGGAGAGCAGCATGCTGTACTCATTCTTCTTGTTGGGAACGACCTGTGTGGAGTCAAGCTGCTGAGCCCACTCCATGTTTGAATCAATTGCTGAAACATATGAACGCAGGAACTCCTCCTCATCAGAACTTACAGATATACTTACAATTTCAGATACTATCGTCTCAACATCATCCAAATCCGTATCATACGACAGTATGGAGGCCTCTATATCAGAGCCATCCCTGTTGTCAGGGACATGCATATTGTTTTCTAGAAACCTTCTGAACTTTCTGTGATACTTTTCAACCATCGTTCTCTCCCAGAAGATTAATCACGGTTCTTATCCTTTCAATATCATTTTCAAGTTCCTCGACTTCCTCCTCCATTAACTCATTCAGTTCTTCTTCGGCATCTGAAAGTATCCTTATAACTTGCTCAAGCTCTTCAGCAGTTTGTTCGGCCTCCCTGTCAGCTTGATCTTCATCACCGGCTTCTATCTCCTCTTCCTCACGAGCCTCTTCCTCTTCAATCCTCTCTTCCATTACTTCTGCTCTGCTCAAGGCCTCCTTCGTTTCCTGTATTCCTTCAGCCATCTGTTCTGCCCCTCTAGCAGTAGCTTTCGCAGATGCACCTGTAACATATGCAGATCCTCCTATGATGCCTCCTACACCTCCTATCAGGACGAAGATAATGCCTGCTAACAACATAAACGTGAATGCTAGAAGAATCAGTGCCTGCCAGCCATTTATGAGGCCTGCAAATCCAGCCGATCCAACAATTGTCAAAGTGATTAGAAGAGTAAGTACAGCCAGTATGTTCCTATCATCTTCATTTGTAAGACCCATAGCGTCCTGGAAAGGCCTATTCATTCTGCCGTCTTCGAAATTATCATCGAGATAGCGGATTGCTACTTTGAATATGATGTAGGTAGAAACCCACATTACTGCAAAAGTTGCTAGGACTCCCAGTAGCTCGTATGGATTCCTGACACTGACCCCGAAAAGCTGTCCAAGTAACTCAGGTATAGAAGCCGTCTGATCGTAAAAACTTCCGCCACCACCGGTTATCTGAGCAGATGTCGACGGAATAAAAATATAGAGGGCAGCGACAAGCTTTTTCCAAGACTTCATGCCGTTAAATTTGAATTACTTGGTTATAAGAGTTAAACCTGCAGACACCGCAAACCAGTTCCCACACTTTTCCCACGCTGAATTAAAAACATACAGCCATGTAACAAAGAATAGAACCAACAATGAAAGGTGACCGCGTTCATCCCTCAAACCGAGGGAACGAATACATGTAAAAACACTCAAAATCTTCTATACAGCTCCAGCTCTACCAATAAAGGTGGAGACGTTCACCTCTGCAAAATTCAAAGCAGAGCTTGACTCACGTGGACGAGTAACAATACCGGCCCGGATAAGAAACCGGAAAGGCCTTCAACCTGGAGAAAAAGTAAAGCTTTCAGTTGAGGCCGGAAAAGTAGTCTGCAGAAGCTTTGAGACCAGTCGAGAGGCCTTGAACTTTGTACAGAGTCTTGACGGAGTAGAAAGTTTTTCCTTCAGTGATGGCGTCTTGGAGGTGGTGCTCCGTGAGTGAAGTCGAGTTCTTTGACTTGACTTACGATGAATCGGAGTACTCTCTTTCAGATGAGGCCTTTGAGACTGCCCTGATAGGTACTTATCAGAGAGTCTTCAATCAATCGCCTTACAGGGAGAATTTTGATTACCAGCTTGCCGAGGAGATTATTCAGGGAATAGAAACTAGTGATACTGAGGGAGTAGTTGCAGTGGATTACGGCATTCCTGTCGGATTTGCCTGGGGAGAAGTCCTCCAACCAAAAGATCAGGGCGATTTTCCTGATGAAGTGCCGGAAATCTTCTTTGACGGAGAGGCCTACTACTTTGCAGAGCTTGGAGTACTTCCATCATACAGAGATCAAGGTATCGGAAAGGAACTTAAGAAAAGGGAGCTGCAGGAAGTCATGCAGAGAGAAGATCTGGATAAAGGCCTTATGAGGACATCGATAGAGGAGAATGAGAAGAAGCTGGGCCTTGACAATGATCTAGGATTCAGGCCTCTGGAGAGAGACGGGGAGATAGTGACTGAGGAAGTTGATACTGTAGGCCGTGATGACAGCGATCTACGTGGCTACTTCTGGAGGCGTCTCTAATGACTTTTCTTCCTTCTTCTTTTTTCTTTAACTTATTTAGTATTAGAGGCCTTGATTGTTTCTGTGGAGGATTTGATCTATGAGTATTAATCTGGAGAGCTTGAAAGGTACGTATGACAGGTACCCCGATGAGTGGAGTTCCTGGAGAGAATTGATTGAAACAGTTGATGAGGTGGCGGATGAGTTCGGTTTCCGGCAGTTGAATCCGCCAAGTATTGAGAGACAGGAGCTCTGGACAGAGAAAGAAGAGGACTCCGTCACAGATGAAATGTACGCATTCACGGATAAAGGCGACAACGAGATTACATTGGTGCCTGAGCAGACTCCTACAAGAGCCAGACTCATCCAGAAAAGAAAGGATCTGAAGAAGCCTGTAAAATGGTATGATACTTCGAAGAGATGGAGATATGAGGACGTCACAAGAGGGAGAGACAGAGAATTCATGCAGGGAGACTTCGACATCTTCGGCATAGAATCAGTAGAGGCTGATGCAGAAATTCTGGCTGCGGCTGCAACAGTATTCAGGAAACTGGAGCTTGATGACAGAGTTGTTCTGCGTGTAAGCGACAGACAGATAGTGGAAGGATTCCTTGAACTGAATGATATACCTGAAGTCGAGAAAGTGATGAAGGTACTTGACGACGAAGAGAAGATGACCAGAGAAGAATACATCGAGGAACTTGAAGAAATAGGCCTGAAACAGGAGGAAATAAGGAAAGTAGATACACTGACAGATATCTCAGGCGCAAACCTTGAACAGCAGCTGGAAGAACTTGAAGAAAAGACACCAGGCGAACTAAATGATAGAGTGGAACGTATGAAGTCTCTTGTAGAGGCCTTGGAAAGCTATGGAGTCGAAGATATGATAGAGATCGATTTCTCCATCGTCAGAGGCCTTGCATACTATACAGGGCTTGTGTTCGAGGCTTTTGACTCGGAAGGAGAGTTAAGAGCATTATTTGGTGGAGGTAGATACGATGAACTGGTCGGAGAGTTCGGTGATCAGGATGTGCCTGCAGTAGGATTTGCTTTCGGATATTCTCCTACGATAGAGTTGCTGAAGAAGGAGGAAAGGTGGCCTCTGAAAGAAATTGAGACAGATGTATATGTTCTCTCAGTCAGTGAAAGCGTGAGGAATGTGGCTCTTGACTATGCGACAAGACTTCGAGACGAAGGCCTTGCTGTGGAGACTGATCTGGCTGGTAGAGGATTTGGCTCACAACTAGGCTATGCCGATGATATCAATGCAAAACGTGTATTGATAGTTGGAGAACGTGATCTGGAGAACGATGAAGTAACGATGAAGCATATGGAAAGCGGGAAAGAAGAAAAACTGGATAGATATGAAGTAATCGAACATCTCAAAGGAGAGGGCTTCTTCTAGGCCTCTCCTCAACATCACTGAAAAGCCTGCCTTCAGTATCGACGGCAAACTCTGAGGCCTTAAAAACGTCTTTTTCTCCTTCAATATTTCTCAGGACAGTATCAAGAGTTTCACAGTCATAATGGCCTGACATGATTCCTTCTATAACGTATGTTTTATTTCCTTCCTGAAATGTTTCCATCTGCTCCTCTGGCGTACATCCTATCTGTCCAGGAGAGATATGTGCAGCATAAAGTCCATCATTGTGGATGGACACTGTGCCTATACAGTAACATAACTCCTCCATATAAACTGCTTCTGTATAAAATCCACTCTGATCGACATCTACCTCAGCGAATCTTCCCGAATAAGTTTCAGTCTCCAGAACACCACTCCAATTTTCTTTACTCACATATAACAACAAATCTATGAGTTTTTTATAGTATGTTTCAGAAGTCTTTGAGGCCTTTCTGCTTCTCCTCTTCATCCCTGTAGAAATTATATTCACGTGCAATCCACCGCGTCAGGAGATTGACTACAGCATCCACTTCCCTATCCTTCAGTTCTCTGTCATCCGGAATCCTGTGTGTCAGAGACAGGCCTTTTCTGGATGCTGCGTGACATGCATGCATCGCTTTGTACACCGGATTCCCGGCTTTTGGTGTCTGAACACCATCGTTCTCAGGCCTTTCTCTCAACTTGTTCTCCACGATTCTGCGGGCCTGCTCCTTGATTTCCCTGATGCCATGCTGTCTGACGAGACGGTAGTCGTGCTCGTTCAGTCTTGGCATCTTGCTGGTGCGTCCAGGGAGTTTAAGTTTTCTCACAGAACTAAATGCTTTCTGAAAATTTTAAAGCTCGATCAAGTCTACAGTCCTGCATCCATCTCATCGATTCACTGTTCCTCTGTCTTACCTGCTCTTCTCTCCTTTCAACGTATCTCTCGCTCTGAAAAACCAGTTTCTAGACTCCATTCAAATCTCAAAGAATCAAAGAACTTGCAGAAAAATTGAATAAAAAGCTGCTTAATCTCCCGGAGCGACGTATTACTTAATTTTTACCAAGGAAAGAATTTGTATGCCTTACAAAATCGGATTGGTAGGGAAGCCGAGCGTCGGAAAATCAACCTTCTTCAATGCTGCCACCATGAACACAGTGGATGAGGCCTCTTATCCTTTTACAACTATAGAGCCAAGTGTTGGAGAGGCCTACGTCAGAGTGAAGTGTGCCGCACCGGATTTTGGAGAGGAATGTGATCCGCGTGTAGGCTACTGTCATGAAGGAACACGTTACGTGCCTTTAAAGCTTGTGGACGTTGCAGGACTTATCCCTGGTGCGCATGAAGGTAAAGGCTTGGGGAACAAGTTCCTGACAGATCTTAATGAGGCAGACGTGCTCATCCATATCGTGGATTTCTCTGGAGAGACGGATATAGAGGGTGAGCCTACTGAAGGACATGATCCACGTGAAGACATTGATTTTCTTGAGGAGGAACTGGATATGTGGTATCTGGAGATCCTTGAGAAAGGAATCGATCGCTACGAATCCAAGATGAATCAGCAGGACGTTAAGCTGGAGGAAGAGCTTGCAGAGCAGATGAGCGCCTTCAAAACAAACAAGAACGAGATAAAACAGTTGATTCTGCAGGAAGGCCTCGAACTTGATCCTGATTCATGGAGTGAAGAAGATAGAGAAGGCCTCGCTCGAAGTATCAGGAAGGAGACAAAGCCTATGATCATCGCAGCGAACAAGATGGATACAGAGAAAGCGGAGGAGAACTGGAGAGAGATTACAGAGGATCCTGATTACAGTCATCTGGACTTTGTTCCTGTGTCTGCTCACGCAGAGAAAGCTTTGAAGAATGCAGATGAGCAGGACGTGCTTGACTACTTTCCCGGAGACAGCGAATTCATTATAAATGAAGATCTTCCGGAGGAAAAGGAGAAAGGCCTTGAAAAGATAAGAGAGTTTATAGAGGAGTACGGGAGTACAGGTGTTCAGGAGGCTTTGGAGACTGCTCTTTTCGATAAGCTTGGAGTGATGGCCGTCTTCCCTGGAGGAGCAGATGGTTTAGGAGATGAGCACGGAAATATTCTGCCGGACTGCTTCCTTGTACCAGAAGAATCAACTGCAGAGGATTTCGCTTACACTATTCACAGCGATCTGGGTGAAGGATTCCTGCATGCTATAGATTGTAGAGAGAACAGGCAGATCGGTGCAGAACACAAACTTGATGATAGAGACGTTATTGAGATAGTTTCGTCAAATTAAGGGTTTGCTTTAAGCAGTAAAACTGTTGGCAACCCCATAAAAATTATAGTTACAAACCCTATGGTCGTCCAGAATTCCTGTCCAAGAGGAAATCCTGTAATAGGTCCTGTTGCAGCTATAAATATTCCTATAATACTGTAGATATCAAGTAAAAACTTGTATCTATCAGCTTTTCTAGAGTAAAACCCTCCAACTATCATAACAGCTCCGTACAAAGACAGTAAAATTGTAGCAGTAGTTGGGAAGGGAATCTCCATAATCGGCTGTGCAACAGATGGAAGAGCAATAAAAGACAGTCCAATCAATATAGCCGAAAGAGATCTCTGATCCATAAGTTTACTATACATCAAGACGTTGAAAAACACTTCGACTGAAGCCGACTATACCATTAAAAAATCTGCCATCCAATCCAGATAATACACTGTAAGAAGGGCTCTTAGTTCAGCTTGGCGGAACGCTTCCTTGGCAGGGAAGAGGCCTCGGGTTCAAATCCCGAAGAGTCCACTACTTTCCAACTTCAATTAATTCCACCAAACGATTCTTGAAGGGCTTAGTCCTCAGGTCAAACAGAAATTGCAAAAACCAGCGATTCACTGACTTCCGGTCTCCAGTAGCGGGAAGAATCGCCCGCAGAGGCCTTGTCTATGAGGCAGTTCTCGAAACATCATGCCTAAGCATCCAAGACGTATAAAAATACGTTTTTTACTGGATTTGTTGAGAATTGGTAGAGAATTAAGCCTATATAATTACTCTATTATTATAGAAACCTTAAAGAAATATGAAATATATAGTATAGAAATCTTGAAGGATTCTATTAAACATTTAAAAATCTTCACAGTAAATTACCACTTGAGAAGCACGTAGGAGCAATAAGATATTAAACGTCTATGTGAGTGTAGACACGTGCTTGTCAGTATAGGAGGTTGATCCTCCCTGTTGTATCCGTGCGTGAAACGAATCTGAACAGGGAGGATATTTTGCTAATTTTTCTCCAGTTGTTTGCTTGCCTAATTCAGAGGCTTCTCAACTTTCATCGAAACCCTTTTCAGGTGGATCGAACACTCCTTACGGAGGCTCGATCTCAATTTCTAACGTGAGACTGAGTCTCACAGGTCTATTTTCAATTTCCAGAATTTTTTATACTCAAGCGTGTTCACGTGCTTTTACACAAGAATAGGATTAAAAAACATCTCTTTGATTTTAGATTGAAGTAGAGGAAGCTGTGGAGGATTAACCTGAAGTCGTGATAGTATTACAACCCTCTATTTTTCGATCATATCGTTGTAATAATTTCACCTGGTTCCAAGATCTCCGAACCACTGATTTCAGTTTCCTGGACGTGACTCACAGCTCTCTTCTACTTCAACAGACCTTAAATTCCACCGAGACTTAGTTGTGTGTATGGTCTCTGGAAAATTGACTGTAGGCGACTATCTCAGGGACGAGTACGTTACAGTTGATATTGAGGCCTCGAAGGATGAGGCTCTGGAGAAGTTCCGCAAAAGTGATTTCGATGACAGGCCTTCTCTGTACTACATTTTCATTGAAGAGGAAGGCCTTTTCCGTGGTGTGGCATCTGTAAAGGATTTGATGAATGCTGAAAGCCTGAAGGACGCCATAGAGACCGATATTGTAAGTTTCAGGCCCGAAGATGATCTTGAAAACGCAGCTCGTAAGATAGCCAAGTATGATTATCAGGCCTATCCTGTTGTCCGCGACAGTATTTTGCAGGGTGTCATCCGGCTTGATGAAGTGCTTGAACTCGTCGAGGATGAGGATACAGATGATATATTCAAAAAGGCCGGAGTAGTCGACGACAAACAGTTTTACAGAAGTGAAAAAATGCTTCATTCCTCGATACTGAAAGAAGTATATGCGAGACTCCCGTGGCTGCTTTTCGCATTGATAGGAGGCCTTGTAGCCGGAGGAGTGATCGAGGGATTCCAGGAATCACTTCAGACGGCAGTAGTACTGGCATTCTTCATCCCGTTGATTATGGATATGGGAGGAAACGTTGGAACACAGTCATCGACTATACTCGTTAGAGGCCTCACACTTGACCAGATACACGAAGACAACTACACAGGATTCATAATGCGTGAAGGCCTCGCAGGACTTATTATAGGGCTCACAGTAGGCCTTCTCGGAGGAGCAGCGGCCTTCCTCTGGCAGGGAAGCATCCAGATAGCAGCCGTCATCACGGTATCGATGGCGTTGACTTGCTTCACAGCAGCCATGATAGGATATTTAATTCCTTTAATAACCAATAGAGCTGGTAGAGATCCTGCTGCAGTATCCGATCCTATGGTGACAACTGTAAAGGATATAACAGCGCTGTTGATCTACTTCACGGTCGCCAAAATTCTTCTAGGGTTATAGCAAAGAACCGGTTGCACCGTTAGTTACGGCATAGTTATAAAAATTCTAGTTCGTTGTTGGTTATGGACGAATCAGAGTATCTTCTGAAGAAGACGTTGAAGGGTGAATCATATACTAACGCTATGGAGACTCTTTCCAGAGCCGGAGATGCTCTTTCACCCAGAGAAGTGAAAGACCGTAATGAAGATTACGATGACACAGACAGAATGGTAATCAAGGTTCAAAACGATCTGAAATACCTGACAGAAAACGGTCTAGCTGTAGAAACTTCTTTCAACAGATACGAGCTTACAAGCCACGGAGCAGAAGTAGCCAAACATATACTGGACGACAGCGAAACTGTAGATCATTTGCTCACAGGCGGATCATAAACAAGAATACAACCTTTTCATTCTCTGTAGACTTTGAGGCCTATCAAGACTCCGAATATGTTCAAAGCTGTCATCGATAGAAGCAGTTGAGGATTGTAAATCACTGACATGTAGAGCTGTGGGACAAGTATGATGCTGACTCCTATCATGTACTCCAGGAATTTATTGGCGTGGAAAAGGCTTTCATTCGGTGAAAGGCCTGTTACTTTCACTGCTACAGCCATATTGTAGATAGTCATCGACGCCACCGTTGACACCGCAAGGATTAAATTGTCGCTGTAGAAGATGCCGGATACCAGTACTGCAACTACTCCAAGAGGAACAGCTGTATACAGGAAGGCCTCCTTCTTCGCCTTTAATACATCAGATCTGTCCAGAGGAAGATGAGTGTAATCATCCAGCTCATCGAATCTGTTCAGCCAGTTGTACACTGTGAGGCCTACGAGCCCCATTATAACGCTGTAGGAAAGCAACGGATTCAACAAGAACATGTCAGTGACAGGGAAGTAAAGCACGAGCACCCAGTAGAAAGCTGTGAGGAGGCCTACTGAGAAGATTATCTTCATGAAGCCTCCTGATGATCTGTAGATGTCAAGTATGCTTTTGCTTGCCACAGGATTTAAGCGTTCTGAACTGTATCCCAGAAATTTACGTACTTTGATTCCCGAAGAAGTTGCTGTAAAAAGTGTACTGACCGCCATGGAGGCTACGAAGAGGCCTGCTGCCACAGGGATTACATGTATTTGAGATAGGCCTGTTGCTATCAGGAATCCTGCGATTAGTGGTATCAGCACCATCATGCTGTAGTATGCTACGTCTTTTACAACGAATTCTGTGATCAGTCTCTTGGAGGAGACCGGTAGTGTTCTGGATGTGAATACGAGGTAGTTTGTTCTTCCAAGTATGTTTTTGAATGCGTCGCGGCTTGAAAATCCTGCTGCTCCTACCGCGAAGCCGAGGAAAATAGTGAGGCCGTAGACAAAGTTCTGAAGTGTTTCAATAGTTATAGTTGAGTAGTTGACGGCCGACCAGTTCCATAGAAGGGAGAAAAACAGTATAGTGAAAGGAAATGCTGCGAAACTACGGCCTCTGTACATTTCGGAGTTCTTCCGCCATTCCTCCTTTATCATCTTCCAGATCATGTAAAGGCCTCTACTTGGATGGGAAAAGTCTGGACTTCAGGTTTTCTACGTCTTTTATCTCCTCCTGTATCTCTCCATCCTTCAGGAAAAGCACTCTATCACACATCTCCTCAGCAAGGGAGACAACATGTGTACACATCACGACTGTTCCTCCCCCGTCTCTGAACTCTCTGAATATTTTCTTAGCCTCCTCCTGAACAAATGGATCGATATTCACCAGTGGCTCATCTATGAACACGAGATCCGGGTCATGAAAAAAGGCCTGTATAATCATCAGTTTCTGCCTTTCCCCTTTGGATAACTGCCTTGTCTGCTTCTCCATCTTACCTTCTAGGCCTAGTCTGTTGACCCACCTGCTTTCATCGATTTCCTCTCCACGGATATCCGAGACGTACTGAAGATATTCTCTACCTGTCAGGAAACTGGGAGGATCCTCTCTTTCCGGGAGAATTCCGAGGCCTTCACGCACCTTCACTGACTCCTTTACAGGATCTTTTCCAAGAACTGAGGCCTCCCCGTCATCCGGCTTGGTCTGTCCTGTCAGTATATCGATCAGTGTTGATTTTCCTGCGCCGTTCGGTCCAAGTATCCCTACAATCTCTCCCTCTTCAACCTTCAGGTTTACGTCTTCAAGGGCTTTTACATCTCCGAAGTACTTCTTCAGGCCTTCTGCCTTTACAGGAGTCATCGTTGAATAATTGGTCAGAACAGTATTTTAATTGCCGGGTTGCTAAGACTAAACGATGGGTCAGTTCTTTAACTTTTGCCTCGAAGCTTGAATCATATACAGGAAGGTCTAGATTTTTCATGGAATCGGAAAAAAATGGCGAACACGTTCTTGCACACATAAAAGATGAGAAAAGACAGGTAACAGAGTTCCTTGACAACTATCTGAAGGAATGGGAAGAAATGGAGCCTGATGCAAGCAGATGGAGACCTGACATCCGTAAAAGAATGCAGGAGATGGCGAAAGCCGGTAAAATCGTCAGAGGAGCTCTTGTAATCAAAACAGAAAAAGCATACAGCAACAGTCCGAGCAGCGAAACAGTCAAAGTTGCAGGAACAATCGAACTACTCCACACAGGCCTCCTGATGCACGATGATATAATCGATAAAGATGATCAGAGAAGAGGCCTTCCAACTTTTTCGAAACAGTACAGAGATCTCGGAAAAAAGGAGAACGTTGACAACAGAAAGCATTTCGGAGATAGCATGGCGATCGCAGGCGGAGATATCGCATACTTCATGGGGCAAGGCCTCCTTGCAGATCTGGATATAAAGCCGGAGAAGCGCCGTAAAATCACGGAACTGGTGTTCTCAGAGTTCTCAGCTGTAGGCCTGGCAGAGCAGGTTGATATCTACTCTGGATACTCCAGAAACGAGATATCAGAGGAGGAAATCATGCGGCTGTACAGAGATAAGACAGCTCGCTACACTTTCTCACTTCCTTTCAAGGCCGGTGCGATAATGGCAGAGGCCTCTGAAGATGAGATAGAGAAGCTTTACAGTCTCGGGGAGAAGATCGGGATCATCTTCCAGTTGAGAGATGATGAATTGAGTCTTTTCGGTGACGAGGAGGAGACAGGTAAGTCACTGGGATCTGATCTGGAGGAGAACAAGAAGACTCTTCACAGACTGAAGTTTCTGGAGAAACTTCCGGAAGAAGATGTAGAGGAGATGAGGGAAAGACTGAGGAAGGATCTGACAGAGCAGGATAAGAAGGATATAATAGATAGGATGAATGATCTTGATGTCAGAAGCGAAGTAGAGAAAAAGATGAACGAACTGAAACAAGAGGCCTTTGAAGAAATAGAGGAATTAGAGGCTGACGAAGACTTCAGAGAGTTCCTGAAGTCCCTGACAGTGTTCTGCCTGAAGAGAAAAAAGTGAATACTGATCTATCTGTGAGGCCTGTATGCAAGAACGTATACTGCTATAGACAGCAAGGCGAGGGAGAGAACTGTGAAGAATACGCTTTGAGGCAT
Source organism: Candidatus Nanohalarchaeota archaeon (assembly GCA_022729355.1). Classification (GTDB taxonomy): domain Archaea; phylum Nanohalarchaeota; class Nanosalinia; order Nanosalinales; family Nanosalinaceae; genus Nanosalina. The sequence continues at coordinate 15,599 of JALDAN010000003.1, forward strand.
CAATTCTTCTGTGGAGAGGCCTGTCATGTACATTGATACTGCGAAAGGTATGAAGACTAAGGCTTTCATCAATTCTACTGTCTTCTTGTGAGCACTTTTATCGTATTTTCTGCCAATTCTCAGTACGAGATGTATGAATGCGAGAAAAATCAGAAGCATGTTCGGCAGGACAACTGCTGTAGTTATATCACCCAGTTGAAGAGCATGAAAAACCCCTGTCAGGAATGATGATACAGCTACAGTTAACACTACCAATGTATCAAATACAATTCTTTTTGTCCTGAAATCTATTGCCACGAGTTTACAATAATGAAGACAGAAGTTTATAACCTGTGACTCAAATCCAGGAGAACTGTCTTTTCAGACCTCCATTTGATTTATTATCTTTAGCTAGAGAATTACATATTACAGCGGATTTCTCATGAAGAAAACTGTTGATCTCGGCGACAGGAAAGTCACACTGGTAGGTACCGCACACGTATCAGAAGAAAGCCGCATAGAGGTCAGAGAAGCCATAGAGGAGATAAAGCCGGATTATGTTGGAGTAGAACTTGACGAAGACAGATACGAATCACTGAGAGAGGGAAGCGGATGGGAAGACCTCGACATGCTGGAAGCCATAAAAAGCGGGAAAGGATACCTCCTACTTCTTAACCTAGTGCTTTCGATATACCAGAGACGTATAGGCCTCGAACAGGACTCCAAACCCGGAGAAGAACTACTCGAAGCAGTAAAGGCCTCAGAAGAAAACGATATAGAATACGGACTTATCGACAGAAACATCAATGAAACACTCCGCCTGGCGATGAAGGAACTGAGTCTATGGGAGAAGATGAAGCTTTTCAGCTCCTCACTTGTGGAAGGCGGAGAAGAAATAGACGTCGAAGACCTGAAAAACGACAACATGCTTGACACACTTGTAAAATCACTTGAAGAAGAGTTCCCTTCACTGAAAAAAGTCTTCCTCGACGACAGGAACCGTTACATGGCCGAAAACATACTTGAACAGGACTTCGATCACGCAGTCGTAGTAGTCGGCGCAGCCCACGTAGAAGGCCTCGCAGAAGAACTGAAAAAAGATATAGAGGAGATACAGGCCTATGAAGAAGATAGAGGCCTCTCTATTCCATGGATGAAGATCGGAAAGTACGGCATCCCAACCGCGATAGTTTCGATGATTATATACAGTTTCTACACAGGTTTCACTGAAGGTGCGATCAGTCTTGGAATATGGGTGATAGCAAACAGTTTACTGGCTACACTCGGAGCTATAGTAGCACGTTCACACAAACTGACATGGGGAACATCCTTCCTTGTTTCACCAGTATCCTCTATAAATCCTTTACTGCCGGCAGGCCTCGTAGCAGCTTACGTTGAGTCAAGTTTGAATCCTCCAACTGTTAAAGAGCTTGAACAGATTGCAGAGATGACAAGCTACAAAGAGCTCTGGGATAATCAGGTAGGAGTCATCCTGTTAACTTTCGTGCTTGTAAACCTTGGAAGCGGAGGAGCAGCAATAATTTCGGGCATATTCATATTCATGAATATAGTACTGGGCTTCTAATTCATCATATACTTCCTTTCCCAGGCCCTTATCCTCTCATCCCAGTTCTCAAATAAATCGTCATCCAACTCCTTTTCCTTCTCATCTCTGGCTTTCTCAACACCTCTATCCTCTAACTCCTTTCTCCTCTTCTTCTTTCCAGGCCCTACTCTCTCCTTCTTCACCGGCTCCTCCTGATCCCTCAACCACAGGCCTATCAAAGATCCTGTGAACAGTCCGAACAGGTGTGCCTCGTAAGCTGTCCCTGTAGCTACTCCGAGGCCTGCCAGGTTAATCATTATGTATATAGCCAGTACAACGTACATCGGTACAGGTACTCCAAGAGCCAGGCCTATCTTTCTAGGCTTGTAGACTGCAAGCGCAGCCATCACTCCCATTGCTCCCCCTGAAGCCCCGATGATGTAGGAGTCAGTGTAGAAGATGAATGCAGTCAGATTCGCGAATACTGCGGATACAAGAAACGTGTAAATAAACGTCTCACGTGACGTCATGATCTCATAGATGGTGCCGAACACACCTATGAAAAACAGATTGTTCAAAAGATGTTCTCCACTACTATGACCTAGAAAAGACAGTAGAAAGTTGATTGAAGGAGATTCCCCGGCCTGATAACCAGGATCAAAAGGAGTCAATGACTGTAATGCAAAAATCAGGACAAGAAGAACACAGAACTTCAATGCCGCGTAATCAGTGTCCTGAAGAGTTCGTGGCATAAATATTCCTTATTCTTCTGAAGCTTTTTTATCCTTCAACAGATCAAAAGCTGAACCTCATTCACTGCCAGAGTGAAGTGATCAGAGCTTGGAGAGAACCTCTTTCGCTCTTTCCTGTCCGATAGACATGATTAACGTGGAGAGCCGAGGCCCGTTATCACGGCCCAGCAAAGCCCTGTAAGATGCATCGAAGAAATCTCCGGCATCGAGGCCTGACTCCTTCTGCACATCCCAGATCTCTCCATCCAAGTCATCAGCATCCTCGTACTCCTCTTCAAGTGCTTCTTCAAGCAGATTCAAGGCCTCCAGCTCTTCCTCTGAGAAATCGTCTCCAGGACTTTCATTAATCCTGTACACGTAATCTTCTGGAGCATATTCTCTAGCCCAGTTCTTCGCCCTCCTCAATCTATCAAGGACTCTCTGCTCGTCTTCCTCGCTTAATTCTTCCGGCACGTGGCCGGTCCTTCTCAAGGCTTCAAGTCCTTTACTACTCCACTGATCTTCGGGAACTGTCTGTGCGACAAAAGCTGCATGCTTGAAAGGCACTCTGAGAGGCCTTTCATCCGGTATCTCCACCATAGCCAGTTCGTACACGCGTTCCTGATGTTCACGCTTCCTGTCGTTTTCCAGGCCTTCTCCAAAGTAGTTCTCCTCAAAACGGTCGAATCTATCGTATATCTGAATGATCTCTTCTGATTCGAACGGTATCTCAAAGGCTTTGTTCGGCTTTGTCTCGGAGAACAGGAATCTTATCATTTCAGGGCTGTACACTTTCTTCAGTTCACTTACTGTAAATACGTCTTCGCCGCTGCTGGATGATATCTTGGCTCCATCCTTTGTCACAAATTCGTACATCTGGTGTACAGGAGGCTCCTTGTCGTATATTTCCCTGGCGAGTTCATCGCCTGTGTCACGTGATCCTCCTGCTGCCGAGTGCTCTTTCCCTGCTGGCTCGAAATGTACGTCCTCATATTTCCATCTCATCGGCCAGTCTATACGCCACGGCTGCTTGACGTTTCCTTCACGAATGTCAAGCTCTCTTTCCTCGTCACATTTCTCACAGTAATACATAACGGTGTACTCGCCGTCCCAGTCACGTACTTCAGTGAAATCTTTCCCGCACTCTGTGCAGTACACTCTTAACGGATAGTAAGGCTCTTCCAAAGGCTCCTTTCTGTACTTGTCAAGTATTTCCTTTACTTTGTGCCTTTGTTCAAGGCCTTTCCTGATAAGTTCTGCGTATTCTCCATCATTGAATTTCTCTGACTGCCTGATGAACTCTATATCCATATGCATATCTTCAAGCTCTTCCTCAAGCTTCGCCTCAAAGTGCTCTGCATAAGAATCGTGCTCGCCTTCAGGATCCGGCACCTCTGTCAGAGGCTTCCCTATATGCTTCTTGAACACGTCTGGAACGTTCGCAGGAACCTTCCTGAACCTGTCGTAATCGTCCCACGAATAAATGAATCTCACATCCTCTCCCTGCTCCTTCAGAGACTTTACCACGAAGTCAGTAGTGATGATCTCCCTGAAGTTACCGGCATGAACAATACCTGAAGGAGAAATACCGGAAGCACAAACATACGTTTCAACATCTGAAAACTTCTTGCGAGTCCCAAAAGCCAGTTGATCACTCCAAAATATCGGCCTCTCATCACTCATAACGATACGCCTCTACCAGTATTATCTGATTTTCTATCTACTTCATATTGAAATCCAGGCCTTGAGGAACTCATCATAAAATCTAGATTTATCAGACAGACTTTTTACTCATTCGGGAACATCAAGAATCTCCAAGGCCTTGAGCTCACCCAGAGTATCCTTTTCCTCTACCCCATGCTTCTTTACCCAGCTGTATTCCGAGTGCTCATGATTCAGCTCTACCTTTGAGGCCTCAACCTTAACGAGAAAAGGATGTAAACGCCACTTCCCAAGCTCTCCCTCATCAACGTAACTTTCTCCTTTATCAGTTATATCTCCTTGAAGGCCTGTTTCCTCCTTCAGCTCCCTCAAGGCTGCCTCGGAGGCTTCCTCACCTTGTTTGATCTTGCCTCCGGGTAAAGCCCATTTGCCAGTGCTCGATGTCTCAATGCTTCTCCTGAGAAGAAGTATCTCTCCGTTTCGGATCGGAACTGTAACTGCAACATCCCCTTTGATAGAGTCTTCCATAAAACCGGTTTCCAATGATGGAGTTTATTAAAGACTGCAGTTCAATGCACGGATATATGTCGGCGATCCTTGAGACAGCGAATCCAAGACTGATATTTTTCATCGTATTCACGGCAGGCCTCGCATACCTAATGTACAGGGATCGCAAGAACGTTGAAAGACATTCTATACTGTTTTACAGGCGGACGGAGAGAGGCCTTGACTTGATCGATAGGATAGCAGAAAGATTTCCGCGTTTCTGGAACTTCTACGGCTGGACAGGCCTCGTGATAGGATTACTTTCTATTCCATTCGTACTTTTGAATATCGTTATCTCATTCAGCCAGATGTTTGAGGCTGAGACAGGTGGAGGTCCAAGCATTGTAGCCCCAGGCCTGACAGGGGAAACTACTTTCCAGTCAGGTATTTCCTTCGTGCCTGTAGAATACTGGGTTATCGGAATCGGTATCCTGATGGTCGTCCACGAGATGAGCCATGGAATAGTTGCCAGAGCCGAGGATATGGAGATCAACTCTGTCGGATGGATTGTACTCGGGATTATTCCTGGAGCTTTCGTTGAGCCGAAGGGAGAAAACATGCTTCCGGAGAAAGGAAAGGACGGCGAAATTAAAGAAGCAGATGCAGAGGGAGACGGCCTCTGGGATCAGGGAAGTCTGACTTCACAGCTGAAAGTACTGGCAGCAGGAAGCTTCGCCAACTACATCACAGCAGTAGTTATGACAGTAGCTGCACTGGGAATCTTCCTGAGCGTAGCGCAACCAGTTGGCGTAGCCTACATGGCTGAAGATGATCTTCCTGCTCAACAGGCAGGGCTCAACAACGGAACTATGTACAGTATCAACGGCGAACAGGTAAGATACGGAAGCGATGTGCAGAGCGTGATGCAGCAGTACCAGGCAAATGAGACGATAACAGTCAACACCTCTGAAGGAGAGTTCAACGTCACTTTAATGGAGCGTGAAGGAGAGGCTCACATGGGCGTGATGATGTCACCAGGAGAAGGATTGACAGCAGCATTCTTCGATATGGTAAACGACAATAGAGAGATTAAAGAAGAATACGAGGACTACAGCGGATTCCTGGGATGGCTTCTGGGAGGACTCCAAATAGTAGCACTTCTAAACTTCCTGATAGGCCTCTTCAACATGTTGCCGATCAGGCCTCTTGATGGAGGACAGATAGTAGCAGCAATAATAGGCCACTACACCAAAGACGGAGAAACAGCTGTCAATTATATTTCACTGCTCGGATGGGCGGTAATACTGAGTGCAATTGTTCTTTCTATCGCTACAGGCCTCTAGAAGTGTTAAGAAAACTGTTTGATTGAGGAGTTACTGTTATAAGTTTAATTGTTTTATTGTAGGCTTGTGAAAACCAGTACCAAATCTGGGTTCTCAAAACGTTTCACTATCAAGAGGTAGTACCACAAATGAGCGAAGATATGGAAACAGCGGAATGCCCTTATTGCGGCGAAGTCTTTGAATCCGACGAAGATGGAGATGCCATCACGAAGGAGGGTATCCACAGAGCAGAAGAACATGTAAACAACGGTGGCTCCAAGGATACAGGCTCCTCATCCAAAGGATCCAACATCGTCAGGAAGTGGAAGACCGAAGGCAAGAGGGCTTAAACGACAACCCTACGTATCCCGAACCTTTCTTTTTATCACCAGCGGGCTTTGACTCCCGATGGGCGATGACCTTTTATTTTTTTCTCAGGGAGTTCTCTTACGTGACGCATACTATAACTTTCACGGACAGAGATGAAGAAGTAGAAGCAGAGGACGGGCAGACTGTTCTACAGGCAATACTGCAGGGAGGAATCGAATACATGCATGCGTGTGGAGGATTCTGCAACTGCACCACATGCAGAGTAAAAATAGACGAAGGAATGGAAAACGTCAGCGACATGAAAGAAGACGAGAAAAACACGTTGAGAAGATTCCAGGGAGAAGAAATACTGGAAGGCCCATACAGACTCAGCTGCCAAGTAAAAGTCCACGGAGACATCAAAATAAGCGAACCAGAATGGTACTGAAACCATGAAAGACGTAATCATAGTCGGGGCCGGCCCCGTCGGATCACAGCTTGCAAAAAGATACGCCGAACAAGGCCTTGAAGTAACAGTCTTAGAGAGAAGTGAAGAAGTCGGAAGGCCTCTCGCATGCAGCGGACACGTCTCACCAGACATCCAGAACTTCCTCTCCAAAGAAGACTTTGAAGAAATCCATCAGAATAGTATAGTCGGAGCCAGATTCCACAGCGGAGAAAAAGAATACAGATTCTACAGAGATGAAACAGTATCCAACGTTATAGACAGAGTAGGCCTCGACAAAAAGAAAGCAGAAGAGGCCAGAGAAGCAGGTGCAGAAATAATACTGGAAGAAACAGTCGAAGACGTAATCGAAAGCAGTGAAAGCGTCAGAGTAGAGACGGAGAACGATACCTACAAGGCCTCTATCGTCGCAGGATGTGATGGAGCTTCCTCCACTGTACGTGATGCAGTCGATCTCCCGGAGCCAGATCACTTCTACCAGGGAATACTTTGCTTTACGGATGAGGAAGATGACTCTGATTTCGTGGATGTTTTGCTCGACGTTCCAAAGTTCTTTGGCTGGAGGATTCCACGCGGCGACTCTGTAGAATACGGGGTAGGAGTTCCAAAGGGAGAGAATACGATGAAGTGGCTTGACGAAGTAACTTCAAAATTTGATGTAGAGGAGGAAGACAGGAGGAATATCTGTGCCGGTGCAATTCCTATAGAGCCTCCTGAAAGCGTATCGACGAACAGAGTGTTTCTAGTTGGTGATGCTGCCGGACAGACAAAGCCGTTTACTGGAGGAGGAATCCTCTACGGTATGAGGGCTGCTGATATAGCAGCGGAGACTATCGATCCAGAAGATCCTGATACAGGGGATTATGAGGAGGCCTGGCGTGAAGAGCTTGGATCCGATATCTTTCTCGGGAAGTTTATTGAGAAGATGTATTCGATGCCTTGGACTGTGCAGAGACTGGGGATGTGGTTTTTCCAGGGAGAGATCGGTGTTCATATGGACAGGCCTACAACATTGTTAAGCAGAAAGCAGTTGAAGGCTATGCTGCCTTGGAGATAGGATTATAAAAAACTTCCAAGAGGATAACAGGCACAGGGAGCTGAAAAATTTCTCATGCACATCGGAGTTATACCGGATGGAAACCGTAGATACGCCAACAACCACGGCATAGGGAACTACAAGGCCTACAGGAAGGCTCGAGATACGATAAAGGATGTGACAAAGTCTCTGAACGGTTTCTCAGAAGAAGTCGATACTATAACGTTCTACCTTTTATCTGAGGAGAATCTGCGGCGTGACGAGGATGAACTCGAGACACTTTTCCAGTTGCTTGAAGACAACATCGATGACATGGGACAGTTCTTCCAGGACAGAGATTTCGACGTTAACTGGGCATCTACAAAGCCCGAAGCACTTCCAGAAGACCTTACAGAAAAGCTTGAAGAGCTTGAAGAAGAGTACAGTGGAGATGACACTAGAGTGAATCTTCTGATCTCGTACTCCGGGAAGCAGGATATAGTGAAGGCCTCCAGAAAAATATCTGAGAACGGAGAGGCCTTTAATGAAGAGGAGATTTCAAGTCATCTTGAAATAGGATCTGATATCGATTTTGTGATTCGTACAGGAGATAATCCTGATAGAGAATGCTTATCCGGTTTCCCTATCTGGAATGCGAGTTACGCTGAGTACTATCATATCAAGAAGAATTTTCCTGCTATCAACGCAGAGGATGTAGAAGAAGCTCTTGAGCACTACAAAGCGTTGCGTAAGAAGAAAGGCGAATAACAGAGAGGCCTGATTTTTCATGGTTGATATGGAATGCTGGAACTGTGGTAATCAAATGGAGAAGCATGTTGCCTGCGAACTTATATGCCCGGAATGTGGTATGATAAGGGACTGCAGCGACCCTTAAACTATCTAAATCTAAAACAAAGCCCCTATACAGTATTATTTTCTCTTTTGCATTCGTTACATAGACCGAAGAATGTGTAATTGTCACATCCCTTTCTTAGGCATTTCTTGAACATCCTTACTCACTTAAATCTTTACAGCTCCTCACTGCAGTTCCTTCCCCAATAAAGAAAAACGGAGGAAAGTTTTATGAGTGAATCCACGCTCCTGAACAACTTTTTCTTAGAAGTGTAACAAACTTCAAAAGCTTCACCAGACAGTATAGATTCTATGGAGTACAGGAACGAACTGGCTGCATTCGGCGTCGTGGCCTTCATATTTATCGGAGCTATTGTGATAACAGGAGGAGAGCCAGAAAGCAACGAGCTTGGCGAAGCATCTGTTGTAGAGGCCTCATTTGTAGAGGATGGAGAGGAGCTGGCAACTGTACAGCTTGAGACGGCTTATACTCCCGAAGAAAGAGCTGAAGGCCTTATGTTCCGTGAAGAGCTTGGAGAAGATGAGGGAATGATTTTTGTGTATGATGAGGCTGAGGAGAGAAGTTTCTGGATGAAAAATACTTTGATTCCTCTTGATATGATTTTTGTGGATTCTGAGCGAACTGTAGATAGTATAAAGAAGGCTGATCCTGAGCCGGATGTTCCTGATGAAGAACTTGAAAGCTATGAGAGCGATGGGCCTGCTCAGTTCGTTATTGAAGTAAATCAGAATTATTCAGATGAACATGGCATCACTGAAGGAACAGATGTCGATCTTGAAATAGCAGATTAACTTTCTAGATTCGTATAATTAGGACTGGAGTCAGTGTTTAGAACCCCTACTACTCTGTGTGTTACCTGTTCTTGACTTATTCTGGAGGATTGATCATTGTTGTCTCCACGCATCAGAAGATAGTCACTTGTCGCTAAGTAGTTTGCCTGAACTCTGTGAATAACGTATCCATCGCCTTTCTCGTATCTGAGTATTTCTCCTTCTGATATACTTCCTCCGTCGTATTCTTCGAGTAGTACTGCGTTACCTGAGAAAATTGTAGGCTGCATTGACTTCCCTTCAGGATAAGCTACGGCATCAACAGAGACAGAGGCCTCTCCCTCCCCTACCGAGTAGTCTACATCAGTGTAAGAGGCCTGTATAAAGTTAGTATTCCCTGTTGATGAGTCGCTTCTAAGGTTATCTGTGCTGTGATCCTCCGTGACAGTTTCCGGCAGTGTCAGATTGTACTGCGGACTGTATACTGTCTCAGTCTCCTCCCCAAGATTTGAGAGCTCGTATGTCGTGACTGCTCCTCCCATATATCCTATGGATAGCACCAGTACAACAAGTAATACTTCACCGAGATTGGAGAACCCCTTACCCATATGTTACTACTTACAGATAACACTTTAATACCTTTCGATTTTGTTGTTACTTTATCCAAACAAAAAGATGGTGTGGTGTTTCGATAACTTATAATAAAAGCCGATTAGAAGTAAGTATTGTGTAGAGGCCTTTACACCAATGTCATCGGAGCTAAGGATCAACTCGGTGCGGAAGAGAATTGTAGATGAGCATGAAGAGCTTCTGCATCATGAAAGTGCTAAAGGCATTCTACTTGCCACAGCTATAATCTTGGCGACTTTTGGAACCGCAGCAGTTCTTATGCCTGAAGATCCTACAGGCGATTTTTCAGCAGAGTTTGAAATAACTAACATGGAGATTGAAAATGTACATATCAGAGGTGTTGAGGCCTCACAGAACGAACTCAGTTTTGTACAGGATTATGAAATAACTAATCCTAATCTTCTGGAAGCAGAATTTGTAGGAGCAAGTTACAGAGTTGAAGTTGATGGAGAGCCAGTAACAGAATCTTTTGTGGAAGGAACAAGTGTAATAGACTCAGGGCAGAATGAAATGGTGGCATTTGAGCACAGTGCTCCTGTAGAAGGATTTGAAGGATTTGAAGAAGTTACTGTTGAAGGGAAAAAAGTATTTGAAGTAGGCAACAGAGAGTTCGAGAAACATTACAGACACTCATTCACAACTTTTCTTCCCTAGAATAATTTTTCAAGAATTATAATATTCAAACAACAAGAAGTAAGTATGTATCAGGATATTCTGCTACCTACAGATGGAAGTGAGGCCTCCAGATCAGCAGTAAAGCATGCAGAAGAGATAGCAAATAAGTTTGATGCTAGAATCCATGTACTGTTTGTAGTAAATGCATCTACACTGCCTGATCAAATGGCTACCGGAGTTAAAATGGAACAGATGATAGCCACTGGAAGAGAAGTAACAGAATCCATCAAAGAAGAACTTGATGCTCCTCATATCAAAACAACTGTGGAGACAGGAATGCCTCACAGAGCCATAAAAAAATACACAGAAGAGGAAGATATTGATCTTGTGACTATGGGAAGCCATGGAAGATCAGGCCTCAACAGAATGCTACTCGGAAGCGTAACAGAGAAAGTGCTACGTACAGTTGAAATACCTGTGCTAACAGCCAAAAACGAATAAATTACCTCTCTAGTATAACGACCAATCTGCAAAATAGAATACCGTAGTACCTAATCTGTATCAACCATTTATTTGTAGAGCCGCATTACTGATTATGAAACTATCACTTCATGAAACAGATCAGGATCCTGTCCAGGAACGTAGAACAGAACTTGTAGAGAGAAAAGGCCTCGGCCACCCAGACAGCATATGCGATGGAATAGCGGAAAAGATCTCCAGAGAACTTTCTAAGGAGTACAGAGAAAGATTCGGAAGTATTCTGCACCACAATACGGATGAGGCGCAACTCGTTGCCGGAGAAGCAAATCCAGGCCTCGGAGATGGAGAAATCATCAAACCAATATTCATACTTCTAACCGGTAGAGCTACAAGAAAATTTGAGGGAGAGAAAATCCCTGTCGACAGAATAGCACTGGAAGCAGCTGAAGAATACATCAATTCCAACTTCAAAGCACTGGATTCCTCACAGATAGAGTTCGATTCCAGGATAGGAGAGACATCCACAGATCTGGAAGCCGTCTACGAAAGAGATAAGACACTCTCCAACGATACAAGCTTCGGAGTAGGCCACGCACCGTTCTCACCGACAGAAAATATTGTTAAAGAAGTTGAAAGAAAAGTCAGAGGCCTCAAGACATCAGGAGAAGACGTCAAAGTAATGGGCTTCAGACAGGAAGACACAGTTACTCTTACAGTTGCAGCAGCAGGCCTCTCAGAAAGAATAGATTCAATCAAGGAATACAGAGACCACGCTGCTTCAGTGAAGCAGACTGCAGAGGAAATAATAGAGAGTAGAGGCCTTGAAGCAGATGTCTACGTTAATACTGCCGATAATATAGATGAAGAAGAATTGTACGTCACTGTTACAGGTACTTCTGCCGAGATGGGTGACGACGGAAGTGTAGGCCGAGGTAACAGGACTAACGGATTGATCACCCCACACAGATCCATGAGCATGGAGGCCGCCTCAGGAAAGAATCCTGTCACCCATGTAGGAAAGATATACAATCTCCTTGCAGATCAAATATCAAAGAGTATCTACAATGAAACAGGAGAGTACGCCGAAGTCAAGCTTCTCTCCCAGATTGCAGCACCTATAGACGATCCAAAGCTCGTGGATGTGGAAAGCTCGGCTTCAGAGAAAGAAATCAGAGAGATCGTACAGCGCCATCTGGACGATATAGAAACCATCACAGAGAAGTGCCTCAACGGAGAAATAAACACTTTCTGAGGCCTATAATTTTTTCTCAATTTTCAATAAAAAAAAGTTAAGGAAGCCTGTATTAGGCCTTTCAGTCCGCAAGGACTTTTTCTTTGTGTTCCTGGAAAAACGTTTCTGTATGTCTATCCAGTTGGAGGGTTTCGATTTCTTCAGTTCTGAACCATTCAATGTGTTCTTCTGAGGCCTCTACTGTAGCTGGTTCGGGTTCTTCTTCTGTAGGTGATTTTTCTCCTGCGACGTACCAGTGGATTCTCTCGTTTCCTGATCCGATCTCTGTTTTAGTGATTTTCTCTGTGAATTCGATTTCTACACCGGTTACTTCACGGGTCTTGCTTCTTGCTGCTTCCCTCAATGTTTCGCCTTTTTCTATCTGTCTTGTGATCGAGCTCCAAGCCTCTCCATCTGATTCCTTATTTAAAAGTAGAAACTCTTCTTCTCTTCTTATCAATAATGCAATCCTATCCATAACATATAATGGAACAGGTACAGACTTGAAGGTAAGGGCTGATTTTCCATGAAATACTCTTCAAATCAAAGGAATCTTAATCTTTGAGGAAGAACTGTATCGCAAGAACCATGAAGTTTGAGGATCGCGTGTATGGAAAACAGACTGTGGAAAAAGAAGTAATCAAAGAGTTAATAGAGTCTAAGCCTGTTCAGAGACTGAAGAAAGTGCATCAAGCAGGGCCTTCACCTTTCTTCATAGAAGATAAACCATATATAACGCGTTTTGAACACTCCATCGGCGTATTCCTTCTATTGAGAGAATTCAATGCCTCACTGGAGGAGCAGATAGCAGGCCTCCTTCACGACGTCCCGCATACAGCTTTTTCACACGTAGCAGACTTCGTATTCGAGGATGAAGGCCATGAATATCACGAACGCTTTATGGAAGATATCATCTACGACTCTGAAATACAGGAGATGCTAAAGAGACACGGATACAGTACGGAGAAAATTCTGGACGAATCAAGATTTGGACTGATGGAGAGAGAATTGCCGAAGCTTTGTGCAGACAGACTTGACTACTCGATGAGAGATCTGCAATCTCATTTCAACGATGATAATAGGCCTGTACTTGAAGCATTAACAGTGAAAGACGGCGAATTCGTCTTCAAAGACAGAGAACAGGCCCAGAGATACACAGAATTATTTATAAAGCTGGATTCGCAGGTGTATGCCAGTCCAGAAGAAGTCGCTATACACGAGATATTCTCTGACATTATACGTAAAGGCCTTGAAGAAGGAAAGATAGATGAAGAAGACCTGTTTGGAACGGACAGGGAACTTATGGAGAAACTGAGGAATATAGAGGATGAAGAAGTTCAAAGGAAGTTTGACATACTGGATAACGGCATTGAAGTCGAGATAAACGAGGAAGAATACGACTTGAAAGGCTCAACGAAAGCAAGAGCTGTTGATCCTCCAGTAATTCACAACAGCAATACTGTAAAAGTCTCTGAATTTTCACCGGAGACAGATAGAAGAATCAGGGAACATCTTGAAAGGATTAACAGAGGCCTGAAGATAAATATCGTGAATCAGTCTGTCGATCTATAAAAGAATTTCAAGGCCTTCACTGTTTTAGAGGAAAGTGGGGCCCGTAGCTCAGCTTGGACAGAGCGAGCGGCTTCGGACCGCTAGGTCCAGGGTTCAAATCCCTGCGGGCTCGTTTACCCCGAGCCTTCTATATGCAGCTAGAGAATCTTAGTCTGTAAAACTTTCTTAAGTCTGTTGTTACATAATGATGACAGTGAATTGCTTTGGATAATGAAACAACTAGAAGAAATATTCTTTCAGCTTTAGGCCTTGCAGCTGGAGTTAAAACTGTTGATCTATTGAACGAGGAAGACTCAAGATGTACAGAGGTCAACGGTGCAGAGAGTTACAGCGTCCCTCCTCCAGATCAAGAATATCAGATTGATCAAAGCGAGTATACGTAGAATTCGACTCAACAAATGATTCAGATATATATGAATTTGAGGACGACTGTAACACAAGTAATTTGTAATTTACCTATGAAAAAATAATTGATGAAGAAGACATCGATCTTACTGATTACCGCACTTCTGTTCTCAATACCTGCTGCAGCACAGATAACAGAAGGCCTCGAGAATGAGATACAGGATACGGATGAAGATAAATTGATTGATGTAGTGATTCTCTTTGATGAAGAAGTTGATGAACTTAGTACAAACATAGATCTCCCGGATAACTACGATAATTACAATATTTCTGCTGTGGAGCTAGAGGCCTCTGAAATATACCGCCTGGAGGAGATGGATGCTGTTGAAAGGATCGAAAAAGATAGAGTATTTGAAACGCAGTCAGTTACAGCAGGATTACCGAAAGGGTTCTATGGAGGCCTTACAGGAGAGAATGTTTCGGTAGGCGTCATGGATACCGGTGTGGAGGCCTCGCATCCCTATCTTGATGTCCGTAAATCTCTGGACTTTACCGGTGAAGGCGTAGGAGATTTTGACGGCCACGGAACTCATGTTGCAGGAACTATAGCATCCCAACATCCGTTCTATGGTGGAGTAGCACAAGGCAGCGATATATACGACGTTAAGGTATTGAACGGATCGGGAAGCGGTAAATCATCAGATATTCTTGAAGGCCTTGACTGGAGCAAAGAAAATGATATCGATATACTATCAATGAGTATTGGTTCTGTAGTATCACGATGCAACGGTAGAGATATAATTTCAAGAGCAAGTAACAGGCTCGCTGATTCAGGTACTGCAGTGATTGTAGCAGCAGGAAACGAAGGTCCAGGAAACTCTACAGTGACCTCACCAGGATGTGCAGAAAGAGTTCTCACAGTAGGAGCTGCAGATCATGAAGATAATGTAGCCAGCTTCAGCGGCAGAGGCCCTACAGCAGACGGAAGAGTGAAGCCGGATATCGTCGCACCCGGAACCTCGATAATCTCTACTTTCACTGGAGAAACATTCAGAGCACTTTCAGGGACATCAATGGCAACACCGTATGTATCAGGGCAAGCAGCACTGATGATGGAAGAAGACCCAAGCCTTGAACACGACGACATCAAAGCAACGATTACAGGCACAGCAATAGATCTCGGAGAACCAGAAAATCTTCAAGGCCATGGAAAAGCAAATATATCAGCATCTATAGATGCCAATCACTCCATGTATAAAACAGAAACCAGAAGAGGAGGCCTCTGGGAGAGAATAGTTGACTTACTGATAGACCTCCTCAGATAAAGAGATTTCAGTCCTCTTTCAGGCTTTCAACAGTTCTTATCTGCATCATATTGGTGGTGCCAGTGACTCTTGTAGGGACTCCTGCGCTGAGAACTAGTTTATCATCTCCTTGCGCCAAATCCAGTGACTCCATCCTCATTGCAGAATCCTTCAGCATCTCATCAACAGTTTCAGGGAATTCATGATAATAAGGATTCACTCCCCATGTAAGCTGGAGCTGCCTCTCCACTGTTTCAGAATCAGTAAACGCTATGATCGGAGTATCAGGCCTGTACTTGGATATCTGGCGAGCTGTACTTCCAGAGGATGTATGTGCGACAATGTATTTTGCCTCAGAATCCCTTGCCGCCTGCCATACGTTCTTCGAGATAATTTCACGTGTTGAACGAGAGTCCTCTTTGACTGTGTGATGAACGCGTCCTCCGATCGAGGCCTCTGCTTCTCTCACTACGTCTGCCATAAAGTCGACTGTCTTGACAGGATAATCTCCTATTGCTGTCTCTCCGGAAAGCATTACTGCGTCTGTGCCATCCAGTACTGCATTAGCCACGTCTGATATCTCTGCTCTTGTTGCCGTAGGATTCTCTGTCATGGATTCAAGCATCTGTGTTGCAGTGATAACAGGCTTCCCTGCTCTATTGCATTTCTTGATCATCTCCTTCTGCATCATCGGAAGTCTGGCGGCCGGAAGCTCTACTCCCAGATCCCCTCTCGCCACCATGATGGCATCAGAGGCCTCCAGTATCTCATCAAAGTTTTCAACTGCCTTCGCATGCTCGATCTTGGAGATAATCCTCATCTGGGAATCATATTCTTCCAGAAGCTCTCTGACTTCCTCTACATCTGATGCTTCCTTGACAAAGCTCAATGATACGAAGTCGTATCCTTTCTCTGCAGCAAATCTGATATCATTTACATCTTTCTCTGTAGGAGCTGAAAGGCCTATATCCTTTCTGGGTACGTTTACTGCTTTTCTTGAGGAGACTTCTCCTCCGAAGACTACGGTGCAGTGTGCAGTGTCCTCTACCTTGTCTACCTGCAGCTCTATCTTACCATCATCGATTCTTACTTCATCTCCAGCCTCTATATGTTCTAGAAAGGCCTCGTAGTTTACTGATAGTTTTTCTTCATTTCCTGTGATCTCATCTGTAGTAAGCTCTAGTGTGTGTCCCTGTTCAAGCTTTGTTCCTTCTTCTACCTTTCTGAGTCTTATTTCAGGGCCTTTGGTATCAATCATCACTGCTGTTTTCTCTGATACATCCCGAATTTTATTGTAGATTTTTTCGTGCTGTTCATGATCGACATGCGAAAAGTTCTGTCTTATGACGTCTACTCCTGAATCAATTATCTTTGATAGTGTCTGTTTTGAGTCTGTTGCCGGTCCGATAGTTGAAACAATTTTTGTGTTTTTCATACTAATCTTTTTCACAACTCCTATGCCTGTTTATACCTTCTAGATAACACTTTTCAGTTTAAAGCTAATTTGGAATCCCTGTGCCTAATTTATAAAGATAAGACAGGAAATCTTTGGTGTATAATGGATTGGATGAAGGGCCTCAAGGAGTTCCTTGCCCGTCTTCATCGCCAGGTGACTGAAATGACTGAAGAGGATATTTCTGAAAAAATGGAAGAGAATGATAAAGAAAAGAAAAAACAGGAACAGAATCAGAAGTCACAGGAATCAGAAAAGAAAAAAGACGGACAGGGAAAGAACACTAAAGGCAAAAAACAGAAAGTACAGTTCCCACAGTACTTCCAGCAACAGCAGGACAGGAAAAAGAATCCAAACGGAACAAACCTGACCACACCAGTACTCAGAGGAGTAGTAGTATCCGAATACGACGGAGAGAGAATCTGGGTAGAGGCCTCAGGCAACATGAAAGGCCGCTACGGAGTCGAAGTACCACAGGGATACGACGTAACCGACTTCAAACCAGGAACAGAAGTAGCTCTTGATCCAAACAGCTTCAAAGTAACAGATATTGTAGATAAAGGAAAAGACGCAGAATTCAACTCAGTGCAGACAGAAGTCACCTTCCAAGATATCGGAGGCCTTGACCACGTAGTCAAGTCACTGAAATCGAACGTCGGAGCACAGTTAGACTCTGACAAGAAGCAAAAGATAAGTGAATGGGGAATGGACATGGACAAGTCCACCCTGCTGATCGGAAGGCCTGGAACAGGAAAAACACATCTTGTAAAGGCCCTTTCCAACGAGTACGACGCAGAGATGTTCATGATAAACGGTCCACAGCTCGTGGAGAAGTTCATCGGGGAAGGAGCAAAGAAAGTCAAAAGACTTTACGAACAGGCCCGTGCATCGGACAAGCCTTCAATCGTATTTATCGACGAGATTGATGCGATCGCTAAGAAACGGCTTGATGATAGGAGGCACGGAGGAGAGGAAGTTGAAAGGACTATGAGCCAGCTTCTATCAGAGCTTGATGGCCTTGATACAGAGGAAGAAGGCAACGTCATCTCAATCTTCGCATCCAACACGCCGGATATCATGGATCCAGCACTTCTCAACAGATGCAGCGCTATAGAAGTACCTGTACCTGACAGAGATGCAAAGGCAGAGATCCTGAAAGTCCACACACGTAAGATTGATCTTTCAGATGAAGTCGACATCGAAGGGCTTGTAGACGAGATGGATGACGACTTCACAGGAAGAGATATCAAGCAAATCGTAAGACAGGCCTCAATTAACGCTCTTGACAGATACGAGGACTATGATGAGGCTGAAGCTGAGACAGAGGACTTCATGAGCGCCATCCAAGATCTCAAGGAGGGATACATCGGAGTTGAGAAAGACTTCCTTGGAGAACAGGATATGCATCCTGACGAAATGTTCGCATAACGGAGGCATAGAGAAGTGAGTGTGGAGAAAGAGTTCTGGCTTGAGAAAGAGGATGCAGCTGAACTTCTAAGAGATATTGCAGAAGCAGTTGAAGAGGAAGAACAGCTGAACGTAGATATGGGAGATGAGAAGCTTATACAGCCGCTCGGCGGAGAAGTCCCTCTCAGAATTTTTCAGGACGACGAAGGAACAGAGATAGGCTTCAGACTTATGAAAGAATGATTAACTGTATCTCCTCTCCACATGACCGAGGATCTTCTCCATCTTATCCTCTTTCTCCATAGTACTTGAAGCAAGCAGAAAATCCTGTGAGGCCTTGTAAAGAACTCCATCAAAACCATCTAGGCCTCTGACAGAATCCTTTTCCAGGAAAGCAAGTACTTCTTCTAGTGAACGATACAGCAACAGCCTTTTCTCAGCCACATCCTCTCTCTGAAGTGCCTGTTCATACTTCGTATTCGCTTCTTCAAGACTCATCGCCGAGCTCCTCCAGTAACAGCTCTCTGGCCTTACCTGCATCAGCCTTTCCATTAGTCCTCTGCATTATCTGGCCGATAAAAAAGTTTACAGCTGAATCCTGGCCATCACGGAAATCCCTGACAGCATACGGATTTTCTTCAACTACATCCTCAACCACTTCTTCCAGATCGAAATCAGAGGCCTCCGGAAGACTTCCCTCAGTCGAAAGATGTTCGACAAGGTTCTGCAAGTGAGTCTGTCCGTCAGCACGCTCCAGAACATCCTCAATACGCTCCAGGTCAAGCCCTTCTCTATCAAAAGCCTTCAACGCATCAAGCACACGGTCAACACTGTAATCCTCTGAAAGATCCATGAAAGTCTTTCTGTACCCGTTTCTTACCACGAAACGTGCAGAGGCCTCCTCCAAGCCTTTCTCACGGACTTCCCTGATATCTTCTTCAGTTGATACCGCGAAATCATCTATTTCATAACTGAATTCGCTTTCTTCAAGGGCCTCTCTGAAGGCCTCTACGTCGATTATTACTGCTTTTTTTGTTTCTCCGACTGTATGAGATACTTCTTCTTTCTCGAATATTCTTTCATCTACCAGGTGCCTGAGTTGGGTGCTGAAAGGATGTACTGTGCCAGATTCAAAGCCTGTGATCTCTTTTGATTCTTCAGGCGGAATCATTCTGTATTCCGAGCCGAGCTTTCTCTCGGAAAGATTTCTGTCACCCGGCAAAAGTACGTGATACTTTTCTCCATCAGACTCTATGATAAGTGATTTAACAATCTGTGATGTCTCAAGGCCTCTTTCACGGGCAGCATCGTCGCAGCTTTTCGTAGGATTGTCCTGGACTACCTCACTGTAATCTATCTCTTTTTCGTCGAGGTATTCATCGGCTTTGATATTTTCTCACCTCAGTTCCTCGTCTTCCGGATCGAAAGGCGGGGAAGTGATTATCAAGGCCTTGAACTCTCCTTCAAGAGCATGCCCCGTCTCCTCAGGCACGAAAACGAACTCTCCCTTCTCTACTTCGTGAGTTTCTTCACCGACGTGTATCTTTCCTTCTCCGTTGAGAATGTAGTAGGCCTTCTGGCTTCTCTCATTGAATATTTTTCTGTCCTTATCTCCTTCAGGATGATAGCCATCTACCTTTGAAAGCACTGAGTCAAAGTTGGCGTCTTCTGGTGCCTCGAAAAGATCGGTTATCTCTGTACTGTCATCCACAAAGTAGGAGTCGCCTTCCTCAAACTTCATAATCTTCAGTCCTCCAAGACTTCCAGTATTTTTTCACGAGCTGTTTTAGGATCAGCCTTACCCTGACTCTTCTGCATCACCTGTCCGACAAGGAAGTTGATGGCCTCTTCCTCACCTGACTCAAAGTCCTCAACAGCATCACGATTCTCATCAATAGCAGCCTCCACAAAAGAATCAATCTCGGACTCATCCGCCTTCAGAAGATCCTCTTCCTCAACAATCTCTTCAGGCCTTCTTTCCTCTCCAACTACTTCCCTGAGAAGCATCTCAGCATTTCTATCCGAAATCTTTTCCTCACTGATCAAATCAAGCATGTACTGAATCGACTCAAAATCAAGGCCTGACTCACTGTAAGTCAATTCATTGTAGTTCAGAACTTTCTTCAGATCGCCTGACATCCACGAAGCCACCAGACTAGAGTTGAACTCCTCTGCTAGTTCTTCGAAGTCCTCTGCCAGGGAGGCCTCTGTAATCAGTGATTCGACTAGTTTGTCTTTGAGGCCGTATTCCTCCTTGAAGCGTTCGAACTTCTCCTGCGGCAGCTCAGGAAGAGACTCTTTAATCCTTGTCCTTAATTCTTCATCGAGCTCCTGTCTTGTGAGGTCGGGATCGAAGATATATCCATAGTCTTCTTCCGTCTCCTTTTCTCTCATGGCTTCTGTGGCTCCTGTTCCCTGATTGAAGCTTCTTGTATGCTGTTCAACTTCCCGGCCTCTCTTCTTCCACTGTTTCTGACGTGAGATCTCGTAGTTGAGGGCTTTTTCGATATCTTTCGTTCCTGTAATATTCTTTACTTCGACTCTTTCTCCGCCTTCTATCGATACGTTAGCGTCAGTCTTGATAGAGAAATCTGATTCAGGCCTGTAAAGCCCCAGATACTGCATCATCTGCGCCAGTTGCTGTAGATATGCACGGGCCTCTTTCGGGCTTCTGAAGTCCGGATCCGTCACGATTTCGATTAAAGGTGTGCCTGCTCTGTTGTAGTCGACTTTCGAGTAATCTGAGTCAGATACGTTGCCTCCTACGTGTTTCATCTTCGCCGGATCTTCCTCGATGTGAATACGCTTGATGCCTACCTCCTTCTTTTCATCTCCTACCTTGATCTGTTTCTCTCCGTCCTCGCCAACAGGTATCTCGTACTGAGTGATCTGGTAGTTTTTGGACATGTCAGGGTAGAAATAAGTTTTCCTGGAGAAAAACACGTCTTCATTTACTTCACAGTCAAGTGCTTCAGAGGCCTTTACAGCCTGATTTACGACTTCTTCATTCAGTCTTGGCTTGCTTCCGGGATGTCCGAGGCATGTCTCACATACATGAGTATTTGGCTCATCCGCTTCCTCATTCGGGCAGCCACAGAAAAGTTTGGTCTCTGTATCAAGCTGAACGTGTGTTTCAAGGCCTATCTTCACATCAGTCATAGAAAACAACTGGAACTGAAATTCTTTTTTAACTTACCTCCAAAAAATCTGGGAATAGTTTCTTCAGTGATCCCTGTTCCAGACGAATTCTGCCATCTGTCTATACTTCTGACAGGCCTCCTCATTTATTAGATCCATATCATACAGTTCATCAACAGCTCCGAACGCCGTATCAAGATACTCTCCGGCTTTCTCGTTAGAGGCCTCCTCTCCGTATTCATTGATTACAGTCGTCAGCCACTGATTCTCCCAGTCTTGTGCCTGCCCTATTTCTACACCCATTTCTTCTGCTGTCTCCTGCATCTCCTCAGTAACTTCATCGTATGCGCCGTCAAAGACGTCAAGGAACAGTTCAGCGTATTCCTCTTCTTCCTGACGCAGTGCTTCCTCTGTCTGTAATGCCGGGAAAGTTATCTTCCTGTTCTCTATATCGGTGATAGACTTACCGGTGTTTTCAGGCCTGAAAACTTCTATAGCATCGTCGCCAGCCTGGAACAGTCTGTTGAAGTTTGTCATGTATTCATCGAACAGGCCTCTTATCTGTCGTCTTTCAGTTTCTTCATACTGTGAGTCACGGAGATGGTCTTCCACCATTATATCCACTCCGGATTTGAACAGTGCTCCGGTCTTTCCGGCGATCATCTGCTCATAATCATCAATTGAGGCCTCTCTGAGCTGCATATCCTCCATGTCGATATCTCTTTTCTGTCCATCATTAAGATCGGCTTCCATCTGGAAGAATATTTGTGAGGCTGTCTTCGGGATTCCATTGAACTGTTCGTATGAATCATTCACTATACTGTTTATGGCCTCGTTACCCCAGGCCTCCACTTTATTTCCATCAAGCACTGATTGTTTCCAGCTATCCTCGCCGTAAAGCGCCCTGTTAACCCTCTCTGTAGTAAGCTTTCCACGTCTCAAGACGTCATCATCCATGTCATCATCGTGTTCAAGTGAAGAGGCATGGATTATTTCCTGGGCAGCACCAACCATTGCACCTTTGTAAGAAGTCTCTCCTTCAAGACCGAACTCTGTCAAAAGCGTCATGAAAGGCCTCAGTCTTTTTCCTCCTCTCAGGATGTAGTCAATCGAGAAAGCATCGGAGGCCTCTACTTTATCTTCGAAAATCGAGTTTTCTATCGCCTGATCATGTCCGTGATTGTCAGCATCTACTGCTAATTTCAGTATTCTTTCGTAGAGCTGTCCTTGTCCGTGTCTGCCTCCGTTCTTTATTTCTTCGACCATTTCTTCGTCATTTGTGATGCCTATTTCCTGTTCAAGCGACTCTATTACTTCGGAGGCTACTTTCTTGAGAACTTCTGTGTAGATGAAGTTGTCTACAAGATCTTCCTTGGTACTGACTAGAAGTTCTTTGGAAGTATTTTCTCCTTCAAGAACTGAATCTATTTGCTCGAAGTCAGATTCAAAAGACTCAAAGTCCGGATTTACTCCTCCCCTAGTTTTCACTTCCCCTGCAGACATACATCAAAATAGATCACGAAAATATTTAACTATTGATCAGTCATAAAGGTGTCTGCGATATTCAGGACTTTCTGCTCTTCAAAATGATTTCCTACAATATGGAGGCCTGTTGGCATATCTCTGCTTTCGCCATTAGGTACGCTTATCATCGGCATACCTGCAAGATTCGGGCCTACTGTTAAAGTATCTATAGCATAAACTTCTTCAGGACTCATAGATTCTGCTTCATCTATCTTAGGTGCTATGTTCGGCATTGAAGGACTGATAACTGCATCGTAGTCCTCAAATTTTTCTCTGTATTGATTAATTATCTTTGTTCGTACTTCAGCCGCCTTGATGTAGTACTGATCCCTGTATCCTGCCTGGCGAGTGTACGTTCCAAGAAGAATTCTTCTCTTGGCTTCTTCTCCAAATCCTTCGCTTCTTATTTCCGAAAAGTATTCGTTGAAGTCTTCAAACTCTTCAGGATCTTTTTCAAGCCCGTAACGCATCCCAGCCATCTTCGCCAGATTCGTGGAGGCCTCACTCATCGCCAGAACATAATAGGCCGGTACAGCAACGTCTGCTGAAAGAAGAGGCATATCCACCTCCTCAACTTCAAAGCCTTTCTCCTCCAGTATATCGATGGATTTCTGGAAGTTCTCCATAACTCCTTCCTCAACACCTTCAAGCTCCAGATACTGCTTCGGAACAGCCAACCTGCCAGAGATATTTTCAAGATTCTGGCTGTAGGCCTCTACCTCTCTATCTACTGTTGTCTGATCGCCTTCATCTTTGCCTGCGATTACTTCGAGGCCTTTCGCTGCTCCGTAGACTGTTTGCGCCAGTACTCCGATCTTGTCTAGTGAGTTGGCGTAATCAACGAGGCCGTGACGTGATACTCTTCCGTAAGTTGGCGTGAGGCCTACTACTCCGTTGTATGCAGCAGGATTTGTGATTGATCCTCCTGTAGACTCTCCAATAGAGATAACAGGGTGATCAAGTGCCGCTACAATAGCTCCTGCACCTCCCGAAGACCCACCGACTACTCTTTCCGGATCGTGTGGATTTCTAGGTGTTTCAAAAGCACAGTTAGTGGAAAATGAACCGAATCCAAATTCATCCTGCTGTGTCTTGCCGTAAAAAGTTGCACCTTCCCCTTTGAGTCTTTCTACAACAGTAGCATCAAATACAGGCCTGTAATCCTCCAGTATCTTGCTTCCTGCAGAAGTAGTAACATTTTCAGTACAGATCGCATCTTTAACTACGAAAGGAATCCCGTTCAAAGAGGCCTCCTGCTCCTCAGCATCTATTTTCTTTATTTCCCGCATGAAGTTGAGTTCATCGTTTTTCTCCTTCAGTTCCTGTTCAAAGCTTTCGTGATCGAACTCCTGACTTCCTTCAACGTATTTCTTCAGGCCCATACCGTCGTCTTCACTGTGAAGCTTAAAAATTCAATCAGACAACAAACGTAGAACATAAATATTTACCCTTCAGTAACAATTCCATGTGGGAGATGGAGTTCTACGAAGATGAAGTAGAGGCCTATCAGGCTTTTGAAGGATTTGCCGGTCCTTTTGAATCAATATACTACATGGGTTGTGGGATCGACAGGACTCCATCAGAGGCCTTTGAAGGAGATGTTCTTCATGTTGATCATGATCCAGTCTCGGTGCAGTATCTTACAAGTAAAGGCCTTGAAGCAGTTGAGGCTGATGTAACGGAGTTCAGGCCTGAAGAAGATTTTGATCTAGTGGTGATATCCCACTTGACTTCTGACGATCCTCTGATCCGGGAGAATCTTTCGAGAGAAGCTTATGTTATCTGTGATAGACAGCGTAGAGCACATATGTTAATTGAAGAAGGTTTTAACCTTGAGGCAGCATACAGTGAAGGCCTCGAAGAAATAATTGAGATTCAGGATGCTCAGAAGTACTTATTCAGCGTCTAGTTTTTCGCATTCATCTATATGGAATGTTTTGCCACATTCCTCGCATTCCGGGAATAAAGGCCTGTATCCGTTGAACTTCATTTCTCCTCCGCACTCAGGGCATCCAAGTTCCATATAGGAATTAAATTAATCCCCGAGTTTGATATTTTTAGTTAAATTCCATCCTGTACTTGACGAACGGTCCTTCCGCCACCTGGTTTGACAGTGTTGATGGAATACTGATTTCATATGTGTACTCGCCATAGAGGCCTTGTCTTTTTTCATCGTAGGCCTCTGTAATGAATACTAGATCTTGTGATCCATCGTATCCCTCTCCATCCTCGGAATCATACATGATGCCTGTGACAAAGTTTGAAGAGTTAGTTGAGTTGGCTACAGGCACGTCACATACTTCTTCATTTGCTATGGTATAGCATCTGGTCTTATCGGAGAATCCGTCTCCTTCTTGATCATACTTCCATTCTAGTGAGTCAGGATTAGCTGAGATGTTAAGTGCTTCATCTGCTTCCGATAGATCACCTGATTCATTAAGAGGCCATAGATCACGTATACTGTACTCTGCCTGTTCATCAGAATAAAATAGATTGCCTGTTGGAGTATCTCCCTCCCATTCTGTCAATGCGAAATCTGAAGTTCCTAAAAGATCTACTGATCTGCTCTCCCCATAGAACACATGGTAACTGGAGATATTGACGTCAAGAGAACCAAAGTTGTTCGATTCATTTGTCTCATCAATCCTATTTTCAGGATCCGCCTCAATACTGTAGTTATACCGGCCTATATCTGCTTCAAAACTAAAGTTGACAAGTTTAGATGAGTTACTCTCTACAGTCGAGTTCTGAACTTCACTCTCTTCAAACAAGAAGTCTGAGCCATCAAAGGAACTTTCCGTGAAATTGAATTCTGCCTCCAAATCTTCAGCACCGGTATTCGAAACATTAGCAGTGAAATCTGTTACCTGTCCCTCAACAGGATCAGACTCATTAAGAAAAACGTCTTCAACAACAAGATCTGTCCTGTTATGCTCAACCTGAAACGGCTGAGTACTCCAATCGCTGAAATCCCAGCCTATACCTCCAGTATTAGATCTATTCAGCTCAACTTCCTGAGAGAAAGCTCTGTACTGTCCTGAGCTTACAACAGGAAAACCTCCAAACCCGAAAGAGACATCCGAA
>JALDAN010000005.1 GCA_022729355.1 Candidatus Nanohalarchaeota archaeon
AGAAGCTAGGAAAGTTAGAGTTACCTTCAATTAGAATTTTCTTGTCTCTTTCAGAAATTTGAGAGTGGTTTCTTATACTGGTTTTCTGCCTTTGTAGTGTTTGTGATATGTTGTGGATATCGCCTTGAGTCATATTTCACAGTTCTCCACCCACGTTTAACTTTGACCGAATTGGTTCACAAAAGCAGTAAAGCCCCCAGAGGGATTTGAACCCTCGATCTGCCCCTTTCCTGCGTATGGATACTAAATCGATACAAGGGGGCCGCTCTAGCCAGACTGAGCCATGGAGGCCTTTTCTTCTATAGTGAAAGTTGAGTGGGCTAATAGTTAAATAACTGAAACCTCCTTGACCTGTGTGTATGAGTGATTTTCCGGAGCGATTCGTTATTACGTCGGATTTTGATGAAGTAGAGGCCTGTGAGTTGGATGGCGGTAGTGTTGCTGTTGGTTTCAGGCCTTCCGGTGAGTTGCATGTCGGGAACTTGCTGACTCTGGCGTATTCTGCTGCTGTAGCTGACAGGCTGGGGCTTGAACTGGATTTGATGTGCTGTGATACTGACTGGAGTGCGCATATCCATGAGCATGACAGGCCTGATAATAATCGTGTGATGAAGCTTTTCTTTGAAAGAAGTGCTGAAGACTCCAGTTACGGGAGTGTTGCTGAGCAGCGTGTGGATGAGATCAGGCCTTTCCTTGAAGGCCTTGAGGAGGAACTGGATGTGGAAGTTGATCCAGGATTCCTGTCCGATCTACAAGGCGATGAGGAGTATGCGGAGGCCTTGAGAAATGTCCTGGAGAACATGGAAGCTTTTGACGGCATCTTCGGAGGCGGTTTCAGGAGACGTTATGTTTCTCCGGTTGTTCCGGTGTGCAGGAGCTGCGGCTTTTCACATGCTAAAGGAGGTGCATTTTCAAGTGAGACGGGAGAAGTCGTGGCAGCGTGCAGAAACAGGGAGTGCAGCGAAGGTTTCATGCACGGAGGCCTTGATGATGAGATCGGTGTCTACTACTTGGTTGATCCTGTGAGAGATCCTTCCAGAGACGTTGCAGTACACGTGTTCGGCGGCGATTACAGAGATGCGAAGAAGGAGCAGAAGACCAGTAAAGTCGAGAAGGTTGCAAAGATAACGGAACTGGCGAATGATGAAACGCCTGCATACTTTCTGGCGCCGATGATTTCCGATGAAGATGGAAAACCGTTGTCCAAGTCGAAGAACACGGGGAAGACTGTATCGGAAATAGATGATCTGAAACAGTACGGGAAAGAACTGGTAGGAAAGGCCTCTGAATGGCTTGAAGACGAGAAAAAGTATCTTCCAGAGCACAGATTATAGATAAATTATTTCTTTACAGTTGTACCTGGCTTTTCTCCCGATAAAAAGTCTTCCAAGGCTTCTGCTCCGAATATCTGTGCCTTGATATCTTTTTCGAGTACTTCCTGTACTTTGTTTTCCATGCCTCCTGTGACGTCGTCGCCTGTAAGCTTGAGGCCTTCGAATTCCTCCAATGAGTTGATTTCGTTGACTATTTTTCTTTCGGAGTTGAGTACTCCTTTCTCTGATGTGCAGAATCCTGCGTGGCCTGTCTGCATCTTTCTTTCAAGTATGGCGAGTATTTCGTCACCTGAGATGACTGTAAATCCCTGGCCTTCTGTTACGATGCCATCGCCGTGTAGTACAGGTGTGAAGCCTTCAGTGTACATTTGCTGTATCTGGCGTGTCATCATCTCTGTCTGAGGCCTTCTAAGTGCTGATGATGATGGATGGACAGGATAGGCCTCTACGTCTTTTTTGTGGAGGCGTTTTACTATCTCATTGTTCAGTTTTTTGACGGCGGTACTGGTTTCCAGTGCGCCTTCACGTGAGCCTTTGTGAAGGTTGTGTTCTTTGGCGTGTGGATGGCCGAATGATCCTGCGCCGTGTACTATGATGCCGTCAGGATTCCGGGATATTTTCTGGATTACTGCGTCTAGCTGTGGTGAGAAAGTTTCCTTGGAGGTCTTGTCAGTCAGTATTGAGCCTCCGATTTTGAGTACGTAATCCGGTCTAGACTTCATCTAAGTCGACATCTGATGAGTCTCCTGTCTTCTTAACTTTTCTTTCGTGTGCGTCCTTTATCCGGAATACATTTGTTGAGCGACCGCATTCTGGGCATTCGATCCACCAGGGTCTTGAGCCAAGTTCCTGTTCATCCTCGAACTCGTGTCCACAGTAAGGGCACGTCATCTCGAAGAAGTATATCTCTGTGTCGTAGGAGAACATCTTGATGTGGCCTGTTTCTTCACCTTCATCGTTTTCAAGGTTCCTGTTGGTTGCGTATTCAACGCGATCGTAATCAACTTCTTTATCCATAGATCATCATTTTCCAATTGGTACTGGTTAGACTTTTAATTTTCGCCTCTCTCCAGAGACTTCGGCTGCATAAACCTTAACAGCATCTCAACCTCTTCCTCCGATAAATCATATTCAACCTTCTCCTCCGGGCCCTCATCCAGAAGACTCTTCTCAACGTCAAAAACATCGCTCCGGCCGGTGCTTAACTGCTTGATATCCGGATTGAACCGCCTCAAAAGCTTCAGTTCCCAGTCAAGGCCTCCCTCCAGGACAATCAGATCATATCCCTCAATCGTCGCCAGTAAGGCCTCTGCGACTGCCTCGTCGTCCTCAAGTCTTGCGTACATCTTTTCCTGTACAGGCCTTCCTTTGAGGCCTTCAAATGTTTCTCCGTCTACAGTGTAGCTTTCGACTCCCGGTGTTCTGTCGATGAGCCCTATCTTTTTCTCTGATTCTTCATCTTCTACTGCGGCCTCTATTTCTCCGTCCACTATCTGTACTTGATTCAGGTGTGTGGAAAGGTTCTCCCTGAGCTGTTCAGGGTCTTGAGTTGGTTTAATTTTTACTTTCATCGTTTTTTCAAGTTTATTTTTGCTGTATGTAGGAAGTGGCCGGCAAGGTTTTTATTTGAGGTTGAAGTAGTTACTGTTTATGGGTTTGTTCGGCGGCAGTGGAGAAGATGAACGTGAAGAGGTAAAACTCGGTATATCAGGCGAGGATGAAGATAACAGTGAAAGCGGTGCTGATGTCCGTGATGTTGATCTTGATTTCGATAAATCAAGTGATTCCGGAAATGATGATTCAAAGCTTCGTCAACAGGTTGAACAGGAAGTAGGTGTCGCTCCAGCATCCGGCAGTTCTGATGACTCCGGTAGAGATATCGACTTGGAGGATGTCTACGAGCAGAACGAGGAGATAAAAAGAAAGCTTGACGCTATTATGTCAGGCCTCTAAAAAAACTGTAATTGGAAAGGTGAAACAGGGAATTGAGCTACTATGACAATGTCAAGGAAAATATACGCTCCAAAAACAAAGAAAAAAGAGAAAGTGAAGAAGGTGACGGCATGACAGGAAACTTCGACTCGTTAAAAGAAGCAGCACAGCAGAATCAAAACGAGGACGAAGGAGATGATACACCGATCGAAGTGCTGGAAGAAGACGGCATAAGCACAGAATCACCTTCAAGGAAACAGAAGAAACAGCAGCAACAGCCTCAACAGCGTCAGGAAGAGAACCCGTTGAAACAGAAGGCCTCAAAAGAAAAAAGTACACAATCTTCTACTGAAGCAGATCTTTCACGTGTAGAGGACAAGCTTGACAGGATTATAGAGCAGAACGACGAATTGATAGAGATTCTGCGCAGCTTCGCACAATAAAGCCTCAGAATCACCGTTAAATTTAATCAAAGCGAAATACAAAGGAGGAAAGGAAAGTTTTTAGGCCTTTCTTTATTCTTCCACGATTACGCTGATCTTTTGACGGCCTTCTGTCTCTTCCTGTGTGAAGTTGTCTTGATTCAGTTTGATTTCTAACTCCAGTTCCTTTTCGTTTTTGTCTTCTGAGAAGCTCAGTTCGATATTGCTGTCCTGATTAGGTTCTATCTGAAGTTCTTCTCTTCCCCGGAAGCTGAGGCCTATCTCTCCTTCTCTCAGTTTCTGGGAGAAGTTTTCCAGGAAGTTAGCTAGTTCTTCGTTTGAGAATTCAAAGCTTAGTTCTACCTCTTCGCTTGGCATAAAAAAATATATAGGGTGAAAAGTTTTATTTTTACCCCTGAATAGTTACTCTTCTTTGTCGCTATCTTGTTCTGTTTCTTTGTTCTTGGCTCTGTTCATTAGTCGCTTTGAGAGGAAGTGATCTTTTTCTTCCAGTTCTCTGATGGATTCCATTGCGAATACGTAGGCGACTCCGATCATTAGGAGGCCTAGGTATACTGCGTTGATTGCTATGAATTCTCTTACAGGATAAGTTACGGATAGAATCATCAGAACTCCAAGTACGAAGAGGACGTATGAGATAGCGATTTCCATGTTGGTGGTCATCTTTGGTAGTCCAAAGATGTCTCTTGTATCATCTTCTTGCATTGTCTGTATAACCTCAAAAAACAGGTTCTTCTAGAATATCGTTGTGAGAGGCAGGATATAAAACCTTTCGTTGAAAGTTTCTTGAGTCTGATTTTTTAGAGGGTGTTGATGTCAACGTCTCCTTTCTCTCTTTTGAAGGCTGAAGGCAGATCGATGTGATAGACTCCCTCGCTTTTCGATATTATGAGAGGCATTTCATTGAGTAGTCTTGAAATATTGAGTTCGTATACTCCTTCATCTTTGACTTTTATTGAGTCAAGGTCGAACTCTATCTGGATGTTGCCTCGTTCCTCTTCTCCCTCTATTATCATGTCCTGAATGTCGGATTCTACTTTCTCCTTTTCTTCTTTAAGTTCAGTTTCAGATCTCTCAGGATCGCTTTCATACATGAAGAGTGAGCAGCCGCAGTCACAGCCATCGATTATTTTATCGGAGTCATCTTCAAAGATCTCGCCGCAGTTCATACACCTGTGTGGCATTTACAGTACCTCTTGAAGAAAATAATTATTCATTTTCAATCGTTCTCCTCTAGTTTCGCAAGGAAGGACACCGCATCACGTTCCTTCTTGACCTTCTCCATAACACGTGAATTACCTACAATAGTTATCCCTCCTCTGTATTTTTCATTAAGCACTTTTTCGTAAAACATCTTCTTGGCACGAGTAAACCTAGACTCATGATCGTTAAGCCCTAAAAACTCAATACCGGGAAAGTCTTCATCAATCTCATCCATAGCGTTCTGAATTAGACGTCTCTCCTCTTCAGGACTCCAACCTTCTTCCAGAACCAGTACAGCATTTTCCTTGACTCTTTCAATCACTACTTCGACCTTCTCTTCGAAAGATTTCCCCTGTAACTTGGTTCTTGATAAAAACTCTATGGTAACTCCATCGTCTCCCATCTAACTTAACCTTTCGATTATTTCCTCATAAAGTTTATCAATGTTTTCTCCCTCCTTAGCCGAAATTTCAAGGACCGGATGCTGCGGGAACGCATCTCTAACCCTTTCAGGATCAGAATCCTCCAGATCAGTCTTATTAGCCAATACAAGAATCGGAATATCCTTTGCCTCAAGATTCCCGATAATAGTAACGTTAACCTGAGTGTAAGGATCCTCAGTAGAGTCAAAAATCACAAGACAAGCATCCACATCATCCAAGTACTTAACAGCCTCCACAATACCCTTCGTAGCTTCCTTTGCACGGCCTTTAGCATCATCTTCCTCTATACCATGCTCCTTGAAGTCCTTGAAGTCAACATTTGTTGTGATACCTGGCATATCAAGCAAGTTGATATCAATAGACCTTCCATCATCAGACTCTATACTTACTTTCTCCTTCTTCTCCACAGCACGAGTCTCATGAGGCACTTCAGAAACATTACTCATCTCCTCACCAGTCAAGTCCTGCGAAATCTGATTAGCAAGAGTAGATTTTCCTGCATTCGGAGGCCCATAAATACCGATGCTTATATCTTCATCCGAGTCTTCAAAAAGACTGGACAGAATCTTTCTCAGACGACCAATCATCTTTACCATTTTGACACCTGTCAATAATAAATCAAACAGGGAAATATAAAAACTATTCGCTCTGCATCCCTTCTTCACCACTTCATATTTGAGGCCTGAAAAATTATTGACGGAAAAATCTGTTGAGATTTTTGAGGCCTCACTGTTTCGACAGGGCGTAATTAAAAAATGAAGTGTTGAAACTGTGAAATATGAGAACTGAAAAAGGAGTAGCGATTATCGCCTACAAAAAATCACGCGGCTCGAACCGTTTCCTGATCCTGAAAAGGAAGAAGAACTGGGAGGGCTGGGAGATACCTAAAGGCCACCTAGAAGAAGATGACTACAGAGAAACAGTCAAGATAGAGCTGAAGGAAGAGACCGGCCTCAACGAAAGCGAGATAAAAAGTATTGAAGGCCTGGAAGAGGATCTGGAGTGGAGTTTCGAGGATGATGGAGAGGAAGTGAAGAGAGAGTACAGAGGCTTTCTTGTGGAGATCAAGGAGGAGGCTTTCGTCGATACTTCAGATAATCCTAGCGACGAGCATGAGACAGGTTTCTTCATGAAGCAGGAGGACGTGGAAAGCCTTCTGACGTATGATAACCAGAAAGAACTGCTTGAAGAAGCGATTACCAGACTGAAAGCACTGGATTGAAAAACATGTGAAGGCCTTTTTTGTCTATGACAGAACCGGATGAACTACTGGAGCTTTACCAGTTCGAAGGATGCCCGTACTGCGGCAAAGTAAGGCAGAAAATGACAAAACTAGGCCTCGACTTCATCGCAAGACAGGTCGACAAAAAAGACAGAACAAGAGTTGAAGAAGTATCAGGGCAGGCAAACGTACCTGTACTGGTGGATCCTAATACAGACACTGTAATGCCTGAGAGCAGCGACATTGTCGAATATCTGGAAGAGCATTACGGCTGAAGGCCTCACACAGATTTTTATTTCTTTTTTAAATCAAAATTCCTGCAGTATGTAACGTAAATTAGTGCCATCAACATCTACAAATGCAGTATTTCCAGGTATGCCGACTTCATCCGGTTTATGGCTTCCAGTATATTCGTTTCTAAAGTTCTCATGCTTCTGTAGAGGGGCTTTTGCAACAGGCCTTCTCGCATCATAGACGTCTTTGTAAAGCACCGCCACGTAACCTTCTATATCGTTATCTCTTTCAGCTAGGAGTATCTCTCCAGTATCCAACTCCAACTCGCCGTTGTATTCCAGGCCTATGGCTTCAGCTTTCTCTTCAAGAGCACCTTCAAAAAGACTTCTAACCTTTCCCCAGCCGCCAATGCCGCTGTACTCTACTTCGAAAGTAGAGAAGCCTTCATCTAGAGCATCAGAATAAGTTGGAGGAACCTGTTGCCAACGCATAAGAATTCTTACTTCTCAGTCACAAATATAAGTTTTTCGTCTTTCAGTCCGAGGCCTGACCCCAGAACTCATGATATGCTGACTCATTCAGAAAGTACTTACCCTCCTCATTTTCCTGAATAACTCCTTGGCCATGTAGACAGCCGAAAGTCGCCCATGAACGACTGTAATCAATTACAGTCTCAAGCTCCCTCTTGGTGAACGGCTCTCCAAGATGTGTTTGAACAGTTTCAATTAAATCATCGTGATCCATATGATCATCACGTTCAACGATGTAACATCTGGTAGTACAGTTGTAGCCCTGTGTTTCAAAATACTCTTCTGCCTTCCTCATCTGACGACCAGCCTTACCAGAGGCCTTCTCAGAAGTCTTCACTTCGAGTGAGAGCACCTCCATGTCATCATAATTGAATAATACAACGTCAGCATCGGTTGAACGGCCGTCCTCAAGCACTACGTCATGATTTCTTTTTACTTCATCCCATCTAACATCGTAAGAATCTATCACAGTTTCAAAATGTTTGTAAAGATCGAAAACCTCTTCCTCATGCTGCGACCTCACCATAAACCTCAAGAGACATCCAAGAGTTATTAGTTCTACGGATCAAAAACAGCAGACCATCTAAAAAAGCCTCAGCTACAGATCAATTGAACGAAGCCTCGCTGAATTAGTGATAACTGAAATACTGGAAGTAAACATCGCAGCAACAGCTATCAACGGATGCAGAAGACCCAGGAAAGCCACAGGAATAGCCAGTGTATTGTAGATAAAGGCCCAGAAAAGATTATGCTTTATCTTGAAATAAATCGTATTAGAAAGTCTGAAAGCCTTCTCCAGAGATGAAAGACTGCCCTGCACAAGATTGACGTCGCTAGACTCCACCGCTATATCCGTGCCAGTACCGATCGCTATCCCAACATTCGCCTGCTTCAACGCCGGAGCATCATTAATCCCGTCCCCGACCATACCTACGTTCCTTCCTCTCTCCTGAAGCTCTTCAACTTTCCCGATCTTATCCTGCGGCAGTACCTCAGCCACTACATTATCTATACCGACTTCATCTGCAATAGCTTCAGCAGTATCCTTATTATCTCCAGTCAACATCCATATATCCAGTCCGAGGCCTTCAAGCTTCTCTATTGCCTCCTTTGAATCCTCCTTAACAGCATCAGCAACAGCTATCACACCAACTACTCCTCCGGATTCTGCCACGTATATAGCAGTCTTACCCTGACTCTCAAGCTCCTCCCTTTCTTCACGGAAGCTTTCCTCCAGGCCTTCCTGCTCCAGAAGCTTCGAATTACCTACAAAGACTTCTTTTCCATCTATCGAGGCCTTTATTCCTTTTCCTGTGAAGCTTTCGAAGTTTTCAGGTTCTGAAAGTTCTACTTCTCCTGAGGCCTTATTTACTATGGCTTTTCCGAGAGGGTGTTCACTTCCTTTCTCCACAGAGCCGGCGAGATACAGTACTTTTTCCCTAACTCCCACGACGTCGGTTACTTCCGGCTCTCCCTTGGTGATTGTTCCCGTCTTGTCCAGTATCAGTGTATCAAGATCTTTCATTGTCTGGATGGCCTCTCCGTTTCTGTACAGTATTCCATTACGTGCTGCGACTCCTGTTCCTGCCATCAGTGCTGTCGGTGTGGCAAGGCCTAATGCGCACGGACAGGCGATTACAAGTACTGCGACAGAAGCGAATACTGCCAGTGTGAGAGGATCGTGAGCCAGATCTATCCATGGAACAAAGTTTTCAAAGAGTCCTGCTACAGAGATCATAAGATCTGGTGCAGCAAACCACGCCAGGAAAGATGCTGTTGCTATAATGATTACTGCTGGTACGAAGTAGTGTGTTACTCTATCTGCAAGGCTTTGTATCGGTACTTTAGAGCCCTGAGCTTCCTCAACCATTTCCACCACCTGTGAGAAGAAAGTGTCTTCGCCGACCTTTGCCGCCTCGAACTTCAGGAGACCTGTATTATTGACTGTTGAACCTATGACTTCATCTCCTTTCTCTTTGGAGACCGGTTCGGATTCTCCTGTAGCCATCGATTCATCAACGGAAGAACTCCCCTCTATTACTGTGCCGTCTACAGGAATCTTCTCACCAGGCCTGACAACCACAGTATCACCTACCTCAACCTCCTCAACATCTATCTCCAACTCCTCTCCGTCACGGATCACTGTTGCAGTGGAGGCCTTCAATTCAAGTAAATCCTCTACAGCTGAACTGGCTTTACCTTTAGCTTTCTCCTCCAGATAAGTCCCTACAAGATGAGAGGCCATTATCATGGCCCCAAGGCCTGTATAATTCTGTATACCTGTGAAGAACACCATCAGGCCTGTCGAGTAAGCTGCAAGTGTTCCAAGACTGATCAGAGAATCCATATTGAAGTTGCCATGCCTCAAGGCCTTCAAAGCAGATAAATGAGTAGTCCTGCCGAAGTAGAATACAACAGGCGTGGCAAAGACCAGCATCAAAAGATTTAATTGAATCTCCGTGAACAGATTCAGAGAAGTCCACATCTCCACCATCAAAAGTAAAATCGGGGAAGTCACAATCCAGGCCTTGATCGCCTCGGATCTGTAATCGAATTCTTCGCCTTCGTCTTCTTCATCATTTTCGGCTACGCTGTAGCCTTCTCTTTCAACAGCAGTTACAAGCTCCTCGTAAGAGGCCTCCTCGGAGTGATGTATAATCGCTTTCTCACTGCCGTAGTTCACATTCACTTCCTCCACGTGCTCCAGATCAGCGAGGCCTCTCTCAATCGTGGACGAGCACGAGGCGCAGTGCATATCTTTTATTTCAAGTTCGGTCTTCACAATTACATCATCTCTCGAGACGTATTTATTGGTATCTTCAGCAGGCGCCTACCATGCCACCGCCATTTCCACCGGTTTGTGCTTGCTGCTCGATACCTCTATATTCGTTCGATGTCAATGAAATAAAATCCGTTTCGAGGCCTTCCTCTTTCATAATCTGAGCTTTCTCAAGATGTTGATCAGGGAAAAACCTTGTCTTCCATTTTCCAAGTTCTTCGAGGATTTCTTCATCCGAGAACTCATCTTCGTGCTCCGTTATCAGGTATTTAGCCAGTCCTCTCATCGCATAGCTGTGTTCACACCCACAAGCTGGCTCGCCATTCTCAAATATTATTGCAGGAACGTCACAGCAGTATTCACAGCTAATGCTGCCGGCTATGCTGACGTATCGCTGTACTTCATCTTCAGAAAGTTCTTCGTGGCTTATGTCTCGATCTATCTCTGCCATTTCATTTATCGTCTCTTCCGTTGAGACCGGATCTGTCTGTGAAACATCATCATAGGCAACTGCTAGTGTCGGGCCGTACACTTCTGGCTCGCCCTCAGGCATAATATCCTCATAAGATATTTCAGCTGTTTCAGAGTCAAGAGAAACATCGACTCCATCACCGATTAACAAGAATGAGTTCATTAATGTTAGACCTCCGATAACAAGTACTGAAACCGCCATAAGACTTTCCGTGGAGTAGTTCTCTTCGATCCTGTCAATCATAAATCATATATCATATATTGATATAATGATTTATATATCATATGCTGACATAGTTTACCAATCTCTGCAACACTCTATTATCTCATCAACGAAGCCTTCGAATCTGCTGTTCTCTCTATACAGGAAAAGCAGGGCAAAAATCAACCACAATGCAGCAACTATGATGATATACTGTGCGTCGATACTCCTTGTGAGGCCTGTGTAGAACACTATAAGGCCTGTAAGGAGTGCTGGCAGTCTGAATACTTCGTATTTTCTCTGCACTTTGTCCTCCAGCATCTCGTAGAGGCCGTGAAGAGTCATTCCCGCCATGATAGCAATCAATACCAGTGAATCGAATAGATTGAGGAAGTAAGCGGCCAGAAGGCCTATCCACGTCACTGTAAAGGACAGACAGATGACACAGAATCTGAGGCCGGATACTTTCTTGATCAGGAGCAGTATGAAGAATAAAGCTATAATTGCAAGGAATGCGTGAGTGACTTGTATCATTTTTTACATCACCAGTTGCATTATGACTGCGGCCAGAATCAGGAGTGTGAGTGTGAGCGTCATTCCCTGGTATGGCAGTGTTTCTCCTCTTATTCTTGAGATTTTCTTGCTGAGTGCAGGAGTGCTGTAGACTATCAGGCCTCCTGTAACTGCTCCTATGAGGAAGTTGTTGAATGCTACAGTAGTGCCGTATTCTCCGATGAACCAGATAGTCATCGGTGTGGCTTCCGGCATTGTCATGTATCCCGGAACTATTATCGATAGAAAGATAATAGATGAGACAATAAAGTTCTGTCTCCGAATCTTGTCGCCGTACCTAGATCTCACCCATTTAGCTGTCCATGAACCTAACGCCCATGAAAACCCGCCTATCAGGACACCTATAACTGCGAAATCAATTCCAAGGTACGATGCGAATCCTGCAGCCACGCCAGCTCCTGCTGTACAGAGAGGGCAATGCGCCGAGGCCTTTGAAACAAGAAAAAGAGGTAAAAGGAAGGCAGTCAGAAGTTTTCTCATCTTGTAGTGTATTCACCTGCTATTTCTCCATCCTCAACACTGAAGAACGTCCATTCCTCAGACTGTGCTCCCGGCATACCCGGACTTCCCTGAGGCATACCCGGCAAAGTCACCACTTCAGCTTCAGGATCATCTTCATAGGCCTCATTGAATACATCCAGAGGCACATGCCCCTTGATATCTGTGTCAAGGCTTTCTACTTCAGTGATGTGACAGGCTCTGAAGTTCTCCGGCACATCTTTCTCGTTGTACAACTCTGTTAGCTCCGCGTTAGAGTGTTCTATTACTTCCACATCAACTCCTGCACGTTCAAGGTACTGTGCGTGCTCGATACAGCAACCGCACGTCGGAGTAAGATGTACTGTGGCTTCCTCGAAATCAGCTTCTGCTGTTCCAGTAGAGGTAAGCATTATTCCAAGCCCAATAAGAACGGCCAGAGCTGCTACTCCGTACTTCAAGCTCATTCCTCTCCACCTCTGTCCATATTCATAGATATTTTCTGTAGTAAATAGATAGTTGCGACAACGACGAAAACCCACAGAGTAATCATGAAGAACCCCATGAAGAATCCTCCATGCATATGAGCAGTCTCAGCCATGTGATGTGCGTCCTCTCCTGCGTGAGCCGATGCCGTAGATACAAGACCCGTGAAAGTGAGGCCTCCAAATATACTCTTCAGTCTCATGATATATCGTATTGTGACACATCGTTTTTATATCAAATGGTGATACATAGGACTGTATGGAAGATCTGAAGATATCGAATACCACGAAACTGTACACACTTATGCTTCTGGAGACAGAACCGAAGCACGGATACCGGATAATGGATGACTTGGAACAGATTACAGGCGACAGGCCTACAACATCACATATCTACCCCTTTCTAGGAGAACTCGAGGAAAGAGACTACGTAGAAACACGTAAAGACGGAAGGAAAAAAGTCTATGAGCTAACAGAAGACGGAGAGGCCTTCGTACAGGAACAAATAAGCTCCTTCACAGAGATACTGGACGCAGCTCTACAGGACAAAATAAAAGAATGCGCACACTGCGACTGCAAAATCTACGGATCAGGCCACGAAGAAAACGATAAAATATACTGCTGTCCACACTGCGCAGAAGCAGACAACTAGACAATCCTCTCCCGTACCTTGTCAAGAATCAAACCAAGGAAATCACGAGGCCCATAACTCTCATCCTTCAAATGCTGCAACTCTCCAGGCAACTCCACCACGTTAAACTCTCCGTAATCCCTCCTCTCAACAAAACCCTGCGCCTCCAAGGACTGAACAGCCTGCTTCGCCGCACCTCTAGAACTGTAGATACGGAAAGCATCATTCATATCCAACACCATGCCATTCTCAGAAGCCTTCCTGAACAAGGCCTCCTTCTCACCAGTCAAACGCATACAACATAGTTAGAGGCCTAGAGTGAAATGAATTATGCAAGAACATTAGGAGATTATATGGACCGGCCCAGATTTGAACTGGGGATCTCCACGTTATCAGCGTGGCGCTTTAACCTGGCTAAGCCACCGGTCCGTCACGTTTGTAGTTGAAGTGGGTGCAGGGATTTTTTTATACGTGAACCTGTTTTTTCTCCTGCTTCAGGTGTGAAGACAAAAGGGAAGGAAAAGATAAGGTGTAGAAGGCCTTTTAGGCCTTATTCTTCTTCGAGGCTTGGCATTTCCTGTTTCATGCCTTTTCTTTCTCTGATGTCCAGGATCTTTTCTTCCTGAAGATTCATTGGAAGTGGCTCGAAGATGATGTCGATCAGGCTGAAGAATCCCTGTCCGTTTGTAGCTGATTTCAGTGCTGCTTCGAATCCGAACAGTTCCTCTACAGGGAGCTTGCATTTGATGACTGAGCTGTCTCCTTCTTCCTCCATGTCGATGACGTCTCCTCTTCTGTTGGAGACTTCTGTCATGGCCTCTCCCATTGTATCTGTCGGTGTATCGATTCTCAGCTTCTGCTTCGGCTCGATCAGTTCTGGGCCTGCCTGCAGGAATCCTCTTGTCATGGCATCTTTCGTCGCCGGGATCATCTGTGCAGGGCCTCTGTGGATTGCGTCTTCGTGCAGCTTTGCGTCGTGAAGCTTGACCTTGAAGCCGATTACAGGCTCGTTTGCAAGCGGTCCTTCGTCACAGAATTCCTTGAATGCGTCGACAAGGTATTCCTCGATCTCTCGCAGATTCTTGATTCCTCTGGATGCGTTGACAAACATGTTCTCCTCGTATACCTCCATGACGTTGTCTGCCTCGTCCTTGTCCATTCCTGCCTCGATCAAGGCCTCTTTGATTTCATGCTGTTCATCCGCCTGCATTTTGACTTCCTCGTACTCTTCCTTGAGGAACTTTCTGACAGATTCCTCCAAAGGCTCTACGCTGATCTCAAGCTTGTTGTGCCGGTTCGGGGACTTCCCTGTGACTTCCGGGGAGGCCTCTGTGATTCCTTCTCTGAATACGACGATCGGCTCTGAAACTTCAATGTCGATTCCCTGTTCCTCCAAGTGTCTTTCTACTTTAGCCTCGATGTGTAGTTCTCCAAGGCCTGAGACTGTTGTCTCTCCTGTTTCCTCATCGATGTCGACTTGGATTGTGTTGTCCTCCTTACTTCTTTTTCTCAGTTCCTCAATCAGCTTCGGTAGATCGCTGGTACGCTTCGGCTCAATCGCCTTTGTAACGACTGGTTCGAAGACGTGCTCAATCTGTTCGAACGGCTGAATCTCTTCCGCGTCCTTTGCGATTATTGTCTCTCCTGTTGAGAAGTCAGGTCCTGTGATCGCCGCAATATTTCCTGCCGGTACCTCGTCCACGGTAAGCTTTCTTGGTCCTGAGTAGATCCCTACCTGCTGTGCTCTTTCCTCTTTGTGTGACTCGATTCCGTATAGTTCATCTCCTTCATGTACGGTTCCGGAGAAGATTCTGGCAGTTGCGATTGTTCCTGCGTGCTCGTCGTCTTCAACGTTGGTGACGACTCCTACGAAAGGACCGTCTTGGTCCTGCTTGGCCATCGACTGTCCTACTTCGGAATCTGCGTCTCCAGGCCAGATAGCCGGGATACGGTACTGTGAAGATTCCTGAGGATTGTTAAGGTGTTTAACTACCATATCAAGTACGACTTCCTCAATAGGCGCATCTTCTGAAAGGCCTTCATGGTCGCCATTGTTTACTCTTTCAATTATATCTGAGAAAGTGATGCCTGTCTCCTGCATGTAAGGAGCGGAAATAGCCCAGTTCTTCAATGCTGATCCGAAAGCTACTGTTCCATCATTTACAGCCATCTGCCATCTTTCAGCTGTTTCCTCATCAGAATACTTTCTCAAAATGTTATTTACTTTCCTAATGATCTCAGTGAATCTTTTCTGCATCTCCTCCGGTGTAAGCTGCATCTCCTCTATCAGTCTATCGACTTTGTTGATGAACAGTACCGGCTTGACACCTTCATTCATAGCCTGTTTCATGACCGTCTCTGTCTGAGGCATAACACCATCAACAGCGTCAACAAGCACTACAACACCATCAACAGCACGCATAGCACGGGTAACGTCTCCTCCAAAGTCAACATGCCCAGGAGTATCAATAAGATTTACAAGATAGTTAGAGCCATCGTACTCGTGGACCATCGAGATGTTGGCAGAGTATATAGTGATACCTCTCTCCGCCTCCTGATCATCGAAATCCATGAAACGCTGATCTCCAGCCAGCTTCTCCGAAATCATGCCTGCACGGGCAAGAAGATTATCTGTTAACGTAGTTTTACCGTGGTCAATGTGTGCAGCGATAGCAATGTTCCTGATATGCTCAGGATCATTAATTACCTCCTGAATTGCGTCAAGCTCTTTACTCATTTTTACATATACACCGAGTTTATACACCAGAAATTCTTTACAAGATTTAAAAAAGGCCTACTCAAAAAGTAACTAAGACTTCTTCCTGCTACTACTGTGAAGGCCTATGCTGACAAGTATTCTATTCGTTTATTCTTTTGACTAGATAGATACTGAGTTGGTAGAGTACTAGTACTGGCACTGTGATGAGTACCTGTGAAATGATGTCCGGCGGAGTAGTCAAGGCCGCTATAATCAGTACCGAAATGAAGAAATGCTTCCTGTATCTGATCATTTTCTCTGAGTTGAGGAGGCCTATTTTTGCCATTATTGATGCGACTATCGGCAGCTGGAAGAATATGCCTGTGAACGCTGAGAGTTTGAGGGCGAAGCCAACTGTGTTCTGTAGGCCCCATACTGCGTCTACTGTGCTTTCTGTGCTGAATGCGAAGAAGAAGTTGAGTGAGGCCTTGACAACGAATTCGTATGCGAATACTGCTCCTCCTACAAAGAGTATGATTGCGAACGGCATGTAATTCCTCAAAGTTGTGTACTCTCTTCTTGTGAGGCCTGGCTCCGCAAATTTAAGAGCTTGATAAATTGCTATAGGCAAAGTTGCTATGAATCCGATAAGTACTGAAAGCATTATCTGAGTGTAGAATACTTCATAGGCCTTCAAAGCGTGTAGAGTAAATCCCAGGTCACTCTGTACAAAAGCCAGTATATCCCCTGAATAATAGAAAACAGTGATAGTTGCCAGAGTCAAGAATACTGCGACTATCGCCAGACGCCGCCGTAACTCCTGAACATGTGTCTGAAGGCCTGTCATCTAGGCTTCAATCCCGTTTAATCGTCGGATTCGCCAGTTGTGTCCTGCTTTACATCTTCAACTTCTGATTCCACATCAGGCGCCATCTCTTCCCCTACTTCTTCAGCCTCCTTCATAGATTTCTTGTACTCCTTCTTCGACTCTCCGAGTGAACGAGCAAGTTCAGGCAGCTTCTTTGGACCTATCAAAAGTGCCAAAATCGCTGCTGCAATAAGCAATATTTCCCAGTTTCCAAACATAATATATCCTAGCTCGTTAATACATAAATAGGTTTTCCTAGTTTCTCAGTATTCGCTGCTTCAGTCGAGGTCCGTCCGGTACCACATCTGGGCTACTTCAGGATTAGCAGGATCTGCAGTCCTCCTGTCGAGTATAAAATTCTTGATCTCTCCTGCAGCTTCTGTGCCTGGAACACTTGAGAAAAGATTCTGACCATCAATATCTATAGAGTCTGAACTGATCCTTACACGAGAAGCAGCAGAAGGAACCATACTCATCAATCCCAAGCCTAGAGATCCAACTCCAAGCATTTTCATAAAGCCTCGGCGTGAAACATCCTCTTCAACTTCTTCGACCATATTAAGAACTATATAGGTTACTTTACTTTTAATACTTTCCACAATACTACTTACCACAACAACAGGTACATAACAAAAACCAGTGACGCTGGAATAACCACGTAGACAATATACTTCGCATAGGCCTTGCCAGCACTTGTATCAATTACCTCAGGATCCTCTGCCTCCTCTTCATCGAACTCTATATCTTCTGAGGCCTCTCCTGCCGGCATTATGCCTGTATATCCACACTCGTTGCAGAGCCATTTGTTCTGATCGAAAAGCATTTCTCCAAGGACGTTTGTACGGCGGAAATCCGGTTCAACATTTGTAGTGCCGCAGTTAGGGCAGAAACGCTTATCTTGATCCATTAAAAACCGGAGGCCTCCTAAAGAATACATTGTTGTAGAAATGTTTTATGAGTTGTCAAAAAGGAAAGATAAAGAGATATGTGATAAGGAAAGTGGAAGATGATTGGTAGGCCTTTATCTTGCTCCGTCGGCTTCTCTTTCTCTTCTTTCCTTTTCTCTGACGGCTTTGACTGAGTTGTCGCCGTCTGCTGCTGAGATGAGTTCCTCTGCAAGGGCCTCTGCAGCTTCTTCAGTCGTGTTCATTCTGTCCTGATACTGTCCCTGTACTAGAAGGCGGAGTGCGAGGTCTACTCTTCGCTGTGGTGCAACTAGGACTGCTTTTCTTGCTCGTGCTCCTCCTCTCTGGTATGTGACTACTTCCTCTACAGGTGCGCTGTTTTCAATAGCATCTACGAGTACCTGAATAGGGTTCTCTCCTGTTTCTTCTTCGATTAATTCGAATGAGTCTTCGATGACGTTCCAGAGTCTTTCGCTGGATCCGGTGTTTCTTCCGGATGTCATCAGGTGTTTTTTTCCTGAGTGTCCTGCGACGTACATCCTATTTAGAAGTCTTTCTACGATTGGTACGTCTGCCTTGTAGAACTGTTTTTCGCTGTGTCTTCCTTTGGAGCGTGGTGATGCGATGTTCTCAAGGTTGATGTATCTTACAAGTCCGTCGTCACTTACTTCGACTTCTGAGGCGTCCCAGCGACCGAATGTAAGGATCTCGTCGTCGAGTTCAAGTTTAGCTGCGTTTGACATTATTCGAAAACCCTCGGTGTTTTCTCTGAATCCATAAAATCTGTGATTTTAGTCATTTTATCACCGTGTTGGCTTCTGCTTGTTTCCTGCGACGAGTTCCTTTAGTGAAACTCCATTTACTTTGATTACTTTGTAACGAACAGTTGGAATATCTCCTTTCGGTCCGGAGTCTGCTCCTCCGATACCTTCGATAAGTACTTCGTCGTGCTCGTCAATATGGTCGATAGCTCCGTCGCCCGGAACAAATGCTGTCAATTGTTTACCGTTTTTAAGCAACTGTACGCGCACACACTTTCTTAGAGCGGAGTTCGGCTGCTTTGCCTCGATAATACGTTTTTCAAGTACAATTCCTCTTCCCTGAGGCGATCCCTCTAGAGGGTCTGCCTGTTCTTTCAAATTCAGCATCCTTCGCTTGTAATATTTATCACTCCAGCGGTACTGCTGGCTGTTCTTCCTCATTTTACGTGCACTATACAGTCCCATACAAACAGGTAATCCATGTTAAACTTTTTATACGGGGAGGTCCTCAGACCACAGAACTCTACCTTGCGAACAGCCATACTGCAACCATTAGAAGGCCTGCGCCCATCAACTGAAGTGTGTCAGTAGGAAGCGTCTGGGAGAAAAGGAA
Organism: Candidatus Nanohalarchaeota archaeon; assembly: GCA_022729355.1. Taxonomy (GTDB): domain Archaea; phylum Nanohalarchaeota; class Nanosalinia; order Nanosalinales; family Nanosalinaceae; genus Nanosalina. The sequence goes on from JALDAN010000005.1 coordinate 18,805, forward strand.
GACTGCGGATAAAATGAGGCCTGTGACAACTATCTCCTCGTGCTTTTCGGAGTACTGGGCCTGTTGTTGAGGCTGCTGTTGTTGTTTTCCGGCGTTCTCCATCAACTGGCTTATCTTGGATGGTGCCTTCGTCAGTGTTTCCTTGTTCTGGTAGAAATCTATCATGAACGTCTTTGCAAGCTGTTTCGGTGAGTTCTGTTCTTTCAGAATCTTTTCCACTTGATTTTTGTAGTCTTCTGTGAACTGGGCCTCTGGATTAATCGTCAACAGGATGCCTTCAATGGTGACGAGTGTTTTCCCTGTCAGGACAAGATTTGTCGGCAGGTAGACTCCTCTCTGAGAGGCCCTGACAATCATTTTGAACATGGTCTTCGTCAGACTGTGATCCTTGACACGTGCATTTCGAAGCGTCAGTATCATCTCCTCTATATCCTGTTTGAAGGCCTCTTCCTCCGCATCAGGTGCGACATGTCCAAGATCCTTTATGACTTCAAAAGCTGAGTCAATGTCCTCATTAGCTATGTGGAGGAAAAGTATGCCGAGTTTTTCACGTGTGGATTTGGTTAATTTCCCGACCATGCCGAAGTCTATCAGTATGATGTTTCCGTCTTCATCAATGAAGAAGTTAGATGGATGTGGGTCTGCATGGAAGAATCCGTCTCTGATAACCTGATTGAGACCCATCTTGATTCCAAGCCTTGTTATCTCCGCTGTATCAATATGCAGTTCCTCCAGTTTATCTGTCTCAGTACATTTTACTCCACTGACTTTCTCCATTACAAGAACGCGTTCAGAAGTGTACTCATCGTAGACTTTCGGAATCCTGACCCTTTCGTTGTCAGACATGTTTTCACGGATGACCTGTGCATTCCTTCCTTCCCTGTTCAAATCCATTTCCTCATTAATCCATTTATCGAACTCCTTCACCAGATCAACGAGCTGAACATTCCTCAAATCCTCAGACATACTTTCTCCTCGCTTGGCAAGGAACTCTATTATATCCAGATCCCTCTGAACCTTCTCCTTTATACCAGGCCTCCGCACCTTCACAACAACTTCCTCACCGCTCACCAGACGTGCAGAATACACCTGGGCGATCGATGCAGCCGCCATAGGCTCATCATCAAACTCACTGAAATGCTCATCGATAAGGCCTATCTCCTCTTCAATTATCTCCACTGCTTTCTCCGTATCAAAAGGCGGAACGGAATCTTCCAAGGCCTCAAGCTCCTCTATGTATCTCCGAGGCACTATATCAGGCCTCTGAGCCATTATCTGTCCAAGCTTCACAAAAGTCGGGCCGAGCTCCTCAAAGGCCTCACGGAGTCTCTCAGGCTTCGGCTTCTTATCCCGCGTGGAAAATCTCTTGGAAAAAGGCAGGCGATGCTTGAGGTCAAGCTCGTCAAGAATGATTCCAAGCTCTTCATCAGCCAGTATATGCACGATCTCATCAAATCTCTTGATATCGTTGATATCTTTCTCTATACGGCCCATACATCAAACTAATTGCCGAGGCCTAAATAAAAGAGTGAACTGGCTCAACCAAAAGAGCCGATGCCAGAAGTGTATAGAGGCCTCTGAAGATATGCTGAAATATTGGTACTTCTGTTGAGAAGCGAGGCCTTTACTTTCTGGGAAAAAGAGAGAATATATTTTTTTATTCTACTTTGACTTCCTTTACGCCGTGTGTTCTCTGCAGGATTTCTCGGATCGCATCGATTTTCTGGCCGTCCTTTCCTACTACTCGGCCTTTGTTGTTTCTCGGTACATCGATTCTTACTGTGTCGCCGTCGATGTCTACGCCTCTAATATCAGCAGGCACTAGATTGTTGATGAACTTTCCGAGATTGTCGCTGTACTCGTAAATCTTGATATCTTTTCCAAGTTTTTCCTGTACTTTCTGAACTACTTTTCCTCCCTTTCCGATAGCCATTCCGGCCTTTCCTTCAGGTACGATAAAGTAAGCTTCGTCTTCCTTGATGATCGCATCTCTAGCCTCTACATCCGTGATGGATTCAAAGAGGTTGATGTTTCTGATCATTTCAGTGTCGTAAGTCGCTGTTGCCATAAGATATAACCCTAAAAACGTGTCTTCGTGTAATTCAATGAGCGTGATTACTCTTATAAATGAATCGAATATTTTTTATTCGCCCCCGGAAACTAGTCGTCATCACCGGGTGCGAATTTAGGTTTTAGATCAATCATGCCAGTACCGTTAGGCATCGGCTGACCGACAAGGATGTTCTCAATAACTCCTTCAAGATCATCTGTTTCACCGCGTAGAGATCCTTCACGAAGATGCTTCTTCGTCTCCTCGAAGACAGACCTTGCAAGGATAGAATCCTTATTGCCCATGATACCGTAACGAGTGGTACCGTTGAGCTCTCCTTCTTTTGTCATCATATCAGCTAGGAGCATGATATGTCTATCATCAACTCCGATTCCCTGAGCTTCCAGAGTCTCGTTAACTTCATCAACAATAGTCTGCCTCAAGGCCTCAACTCCAAGCACTGACAGTATCTCGAACAGGTCATTGCTTTTCGTCCTAGTCTCATCAACTTCCTTGATCTTCAGAGTCTTCCTCAAGGAGCTACCTGCTGTCTGAAGCCTCCACTCGCCATCCTGTTCGTTGACGACTACCTGCTCGATGCCTTTCAGGCCTTTGATCCGGGCCTCTTCAGCTTTTACTTTGATCTTCTTCAAGTCTCTAAGATCGTAATCATCCTTTGAGGACTCCAGTACGATATTGTTTCCATCTACTGAGACCTTTGACTTTCTTACTGATTCCTCGATACGGGCCTTGACGTCTTCCGCATCGATGTCGTAGTCATCCAGTAGATCTTCATTAAGCTTGTACTCTACCTGAAGCTGCATTATATCGATTGTATCCTGAGTTATCAGGTCTTCAAGTACGACCTGTCTAAGCTTTCGTGCAACCTCAAGAGCATCATCCTTCGAATTATAATCCTCGTGAAGATAAACGTCCATAGCCGGTGTCTTCGGATTTCTTCTGGCATCGACAATCTCAATTAGACGTGGCAATCCTGCTGTAAGAGATACCTGTGCTCCTCCAGCCTGGTGGTACGTCTCCATAGTAAGCTGCGTAGCAGGCTCGGAAAGCGACTGAGCCGCAACAACTCCGATCGATTCACCTGGCTCGTACTGCATCTGCCTGTAACGCTCCTCAAGCTTTTCCTTCTCTTCCTGTGAGAGGCCTCTACCCTGATACAGCTGAGGTAGTTCCTCTGCACGCTCCTTCCATTCAAGTCTATCTGACATTTTATTTTTACACCTCTAATCAAGACTGATAGATGTCGAAAGACGGCCTCTATCAGATTTTTGCGGATCTACTCCGTCCTCTCCTGCACGGAACTGGATGATATCTCCCTGTGCATTACGTACAGTCTGATCGTATTCCACGCGTAGATCCTGTAATGCGTTTGCAACACGCCTATACATGTACCCGGATGTCTTTGTACGAAGTGACTTGTCCATCAGGGCCTTTCTCTGGCTCATCTGGTGGAAAAACATCTCCTGTGGATCAAGGCCTTCAAGGATACTTGAGGAAACAAATCCTCTTGATTCCGGAGTCATCTCTCCCTTCTTGAAGTGAGAAAGCGTTCTCTCGTTGTATCCTCTCTCAATTCTCTGGCTACGGACCGAGTTCTGTCCAAGCAGGCCCGCCATCGTTGTAACGTTCTGCATACTTCCTCTTGCACCGGAGTCTGCCATGACATAAGCTGAAGATTCCTCGCTGAAGTTATCTGAGATCAGATCTCCGATATCTGCGAAGACTTCGTTCAGTGTCTTCGTGATCTTGATTTCTCTAGTCTCCTCCAGAGTCTTTCCTGTGATGGCCTCCATGTCTCCGGCCTCGTACTCATCAAGAAGCTTGTTTGCCTCTTCAACTGTATCCTCAATCATGTCTCTAATCTGTTCTGTTGCCTCATCCGGCACTTCCAGATCTTCAAGGCCTATAGAGAATCCGCGCTGTGTCAGGAAGATTGCCCCGACACGTGATACACGGTTGAGGAACTCTGCGACTTTATCACTTCCGTACTCGATGCTTAGTTGCTGGATAATTTCTCCTCCATAGTCTCCAAGAGCATCCTCATCAAGCACTCCATCGATCAGTTCTCCGTCTTCAATCACTACTTCGTCTTCCTCTCCCTCATTAATCGTCAGTGAGATATCTTCAGGTATGAAAAGTGAGACAAGCTCTCTTCCCGAAATCTCTTCCTTATCCGGAAGATCTGCCTCATACTCTCCTGCGTCAGCAAGCAGATTGAAGGCCTTTTCCCTGGAAATAGTTCTGTCCGGCTGCGTTAGCAGATAAAGGCCTGAAACGTAGTCCTGAAGCATACCTACAATCGGGCCTCCCATCTTCGGAGACTTTACGTGCTCCTGGACTTTCATCAGTTCCTCTGCTTCTGCACGGGCTTCCTCTGTCTGTGGTACGTGCAGGTTCATCTCGTCTCCGTCGAAGTCTGCGTTGTAAGGTGCGCAGACGTTCAGGTTTAGGCGGAAAGTCCTGTACGGAAGTACACGGACTTCGTGCGCCATGATCGACATTCTGTGCAGGGATGGCTGACGGTTGAAAAGTACTGTGTCACCATCGCTAAGCTGTCTCTCAACTTTCCATCCTTCATCAGGTGCGATCTCTTCAAGTATTTCTTCCTTATTTTCTTCTGTAATTCTTTTTCTCTTCCCGCTTGGCGGATAAACGTAGTTCGCTCCAGGATGAGTTTCAGGTCCGTTCTCGATACGTTCCTTCATCTCATCAATATTACGTTCATTCACTTTCTCAGGGATTGTAAGCTTCTTAGCAATAATATAAGGTACTCCAACCTCGTTGATCCCGATATTCGGATCCGGGGAGATAACCGTTCTTGCCGAGAAGTTGACACGCTTCCCGATCAGGTTCTCACGGAAGCGTCCCTGCTTCCCCTGTACACGCTCCACCAACGACTTCAGTGAACGGCCTGAACGATGTCTTGCCGGCGGAACGTTACTCATGTCGTTGTAGAACAGTGTCGCAACGTGGTACTGAAGCAGTTCGTGAAGATCATCGATAATAAAGTCAGGGGCCTCGATTTCAATATTGTTCTGAAGCCTCTTGTTGATCCTGATAACATCGACAAGTTTATGAGTGATATCATCCTCTGAACGTTCACCTGTCTCCAAGGTGATTGAAGGCCTCATCGTCACAGGAGGAACAAGAAGCTTCTCGATAATCAGGTCTTCAGGTCTTCCTCCTTCCACTCCAAGCTTTGCAGCCATTTCATCCGGTATCTTCTCGAATCTTTCTTTAATCTCTCCAGGCAGTATCTTTTCCCCATCCTCATAATATGTGTAAGGCTTATCAAATCCTATATCAGGCACTTCCTCTCCTGTTTCAGGATCTTCAGTTAATCTATTTGATTTTCTCAAAGGCTTGTCTTCATCTTTCAGAAGAAGCGATACTGATCCATCTTCGTGAACATTTGTAAATCTCAGAAGGTTTCTAACTTTCTTGGCGTAAAGAGAGTGTACTACAGGCCTTGAAAGAGTAATCTTTCCGAAGTGACCCTGGCATTCTCTCATCTGGCCTCCACATGTCTGACATGTCATCCCTGGATCAATTACTCCCAGTGCAGGATCCATGACTCCTCCTTCTACAGGATATCCGTCTGCATCGTAGACCTCTGCCTTATTGATTTCTTTTACAGCATTTTCTTCAACTTCTCTCGTGCTAAGGATTCCGAAATCCAGTTCAGTGATACTTTTCATTCAATGAAACACCTCTGCTTTAATCCTCCAGATCGACGTCTACGTCGATCATCAGGGATTTTAGCTCGTCAAGCAGTAGCAGCATCGCATGAGGAATCTCCGTCTCCTCGAAGTTCCCTGTCTCTCCGCTCTGCTTTACAACCTTGTTGTTCTCTCGGTCAAGGTAACCGATATCGCCGGAGTCCTTATCCACATGTATCTTAGTGGAGTCAGCACCGAACCTCTCCTTCAACAGTAGAGAGGCTCCATGTCCAACGAAAACGTCCTTTTCCATCTCTCCAAGCCGGAGGCCTCCCTCCTGGCTCCTTCCTTCTGTCGGCTGCTTTGTAAGTAGTGTGACAGGTCCTCTGCTTCTTGCGTGAACCTTGTCTCCAACCATGTGGCTTAGCTTGAGGTAGAATCCTGGGCCTATCATTATTTCGGCCTCCATCTCTTCCCCTGTTACACCATTGTACATGGTCTCTTTTCCTGAGGATTCGAAGCCCATTTCTTCAAGTTGATCTCTGAGCTTGTCCTTGTCCTCTCCGTGGTATGCTGTGGAGTCTACTTTCTCTCCACGCAGTGCTCCGACTTTTCCTGCAATTAACTCGATTATCTGCGACACGGTCATACGGCTCGGGATCGCGTGTGTCGAAAGGATCATATCCGGAGTGATACCCTGCTTCGTGAAAGGCATGTTCTCCTCCGGTGAAATCATTCCGATAACTCCTTTCTGTCCGTGGCGTGTAGCGAACTTGTCACCGAGCTCAGGGATTCTGTACTCTCTCAACTTGGCCTTGATCAGTTTGTCACCATCACCTGTCTCTGAAAGCATAACCTTGTCGATTACTCCCTGCTCTCCGTGTCTTACAGTCAGGCTTGTCTCCCTTCTCTCTGCAAGCCCCATCTTCATCTCTTCACCGCCTCCTCCAAGGAACTTCGGAGGACTTGTCTTACCTACGATAACATCATCTGAATCAACTTCTGTCTCAGGATTAACGATTCCATCCTCATCCAGATGCTCATAGGCCTCTTCACGTCTGTATCCACGAACATCCTTGTCCGGGATGCTGATCCTGTCTTTCTGGCCTCCGTAGAAACGTTTGGCCTCTGTCTTGTACGTTCTCATGTAAGTGGAACGTCCCAGGCCTCTCTCGATAGAGGCCTTGTTCATGATTATTGCGTCCTCGATGTTGTATCCATCGAAGGAAGCCAGTGCGATTATCATGTTCTGTCCGATCGGATGATCTCCGACAAGCGTGTCGTAAGTATTTGTATCGACGATCGGCTGCTGTGCGTAGGTCAGCACGTTCTGCCGTGTGTCGAAGCGTTGATGTAGCTCTCTGGAAGGCATTCCGAGGCCCTGTCCTGCCATCTTTGCTCCGAAGTTCACTCTATCCCCACGATTGTGTTCCGGATAAACTGTCAGTGAAGCTGATACGCCGTGGATGATCTCTGAGTCGATTTCCATGTGTGTATGCTCTTCTGTGACTTCACTTTCATCCATAGCGACATAGGCATTCTCTTCTTCCTCTGCGTCGATGTACTCAACTACTCCTTCCTCAATAAGATCTTCGAGGCCTATCTCTCCTTCGTTAAGTTGTTCTCTCTGATCATCTGTCAAAAGGGCTTCACCGTCTTCAACGATTACTACAGGCCTCATGACTCTTCCGGAGTCAGTGTTGATCCTTATCTCGTCACGGTTCTCATTATAGTATACTGAGATTTCCTCCTCAAGTTCTCCTTCTCTTCTTTTCTCGATCAGGTCTTCCTTTATTTCTTCAGGTGATTCAACGCTGTCAACAATCTCTCCGTCAATGAATACTTCAGTCATTCTGTTCTCACCTGTACGTTGTTTTCAGTTTTTCTGTTTCGTCCTTCTCCTCTGATATTCTGTGTTTTCATTTCTCTTTTCACCTTGCGTCGATACCTGCATCCTGAAGCTTTGCCTTAAGCGAGTTCCTCTCCATATCAGTCATTCCTGTGGAGACATCTGCCGTCATCGCTAGATGGGTTCTAAGTCCGATGTTCATACCTTCAGGGGTTTTGATAGGGCAGACACGCCCCCAGTGCGTTGGATGGAGGTCTCTGGCCTCGAAGTGTTGTCTGTCGCTTGAAAGAGGGGAGACAATATTTCGCAGGTGTGAAAGTGTTTTGATCCTGTTGTTTCTCTCCAGTCTCTGGCAGATACCTGTTCTTCCGCCAACCCAGTTTCCTGTAGCCATAGCTCCCATAATCTGGGATGTCAGCTTGTCGGAAACGATTGTAGACTGCAGGCTTGGAAGTCGTCCTCTCTTAGCTGACTTCTGGAAGTTGTACTTCATACGTGCGACAAGACCCCATTTACCTAGGAAGACGCTTCTGAACTGCATCTCCAGAAGCTCCCCGGCTAAATTCAGGCGTTTGTTGGCGTAGTGGTCAATGTCATCCTCATTGATGTCTCCTTTACCGAGTGCAATAGTATTTCTTATCATCTTCGTCAGGAAGATCGCCTTCTCCTCTCTGTTCTCAGGCTCTTGTCCAAGATGCGGTAGAAGATACTGGTCAAGAATGTTCTGTACTCTTTCCGGAACATCATTTGTGATTCCAGCTCTATTCGCAATATACTGGAAGGCCTCTTCCTGATCTGATGCGTCTACTTCATAGAGATTCAGGTAGACGTCGGATGCATAATCCTCTCCGATAGCCTCTACGATTTCCTTATCTGTTTCCATGCCGAGTGCTCTTACTAATGCGACTGCAGGCGTCTTCTTCACGTTAGCGAAGCTGATATTTACGATATCTTTCTTTCTTCTGAGGATATGTCTCTGAACGTATCCCTGATTCTCTGAATTGATACGGCACTTTTCTTCATCATCGTCAAGCTGATATACAGGCTTGTTGTTCGCCAGTTCCTCCATAGCGATGATCGTCTTTTCAGATCCGTTTACGATAAAGTATCCTCCAGGATCCTTTGGATCTTCACCTGCCTCTCTCAGTTCATCTTCATCCATCTCTGATGTCCAGCAAAGATCGCTGCCGATCATAACAGGGATCTCTCCGATAGTAACTTCCTCAGATTCCTGCTGAATCCCCTCAAAGATAGGCGTCAATGTAACACGAATCTCTGATGAATAAGTAAGATCTCTCATTCGGGCCTCTCTAGGCATTATTTCTCTTACAGAACCGTCAGCTTCGTTGATTCGAGGCCTCTTGATATCAACGTCAACGATCTTGATGACGAGGTCTTCTCCTTCAGGTAGTTCAGGCTCGATTGACTCGACTTCATTCAGTATGGCCTGAATCCTGTCTTCCACGAATCGGTTGTAGGATTCGATCTGGTGTTTAACAAGGTTACGATCAATCAGATTCTCCAGGAACTCTTCTTGCATTATAGATTAACCTCTATTCAACTACTCTTCTGTAGTAAGTTGTTTCCCCTGCTGTAGGGCTGCTACGTGTTATTTCGAAAACATCACCGACCTCAAAATCCTTCTGCTTCAATGCAGAATCATTACTTTTTATTCGAGGAAGATTCTCCTTCTCTATCTCAAATTTTTCTAGAAGATCCTCAACCTCTTCTTCAGACATTTTACGGTGTTCTGGAACGAGCCGGTGGTCACGTACATCCATAGCCATTTGTGATATCACTCCTTGAGCAGGCAGAAAACTTTGCTCTTAGACATGAACAATCAGTAATAACAAACTTTAAAAGGGTAGTGAGACTTAGGGAAAAGTATTTAAAGAGCTTCGCCCTAAAATACAGAGTCCTTCTCACGCATAGAGTAGAAACTCTTCCCAGCTATAAAGTGATCAAGAACCTCCACACCCATCTTATCACCGATATCAAGTAATTCACGTGTGACTTCTCTACCCTCTGCTGTGGAGGAGGCCTCTCCGGAAGGATGATTGTGTATAAGTATCATTGCAGCTGCGTTGCAGTTGAAGGCCTCACTGAATATATCTCGTGGATTGAAGCCGACTCTGGATACTCCTCCATCGAACTCTTTCTTCGCCAGTAGCTCGTTGCCAGATGATAGGTAGAGGACTCTGAGTACTTCCTCTTCCATGAATTTCATGTCTCCGCAGACAGCTTTTACATCGCTTAGAGATGCTATTTTCTCTCTTTCCTCTTTCTTCAGTCTTCTTGATAGTTCTCCGATGGCCTGAAGCTGGCCTGCCTTCACACGGGAAACTCCGTCGAACTGCTTCAGCTCTTCGAGGCCTCTGTCCGCTATTTCATCCATAGAATACGTGTTCAGTATTTCGGATGAGAGCTCCTTGACGTTCTTGCCTTTAGTGCCTGTGCGAAGAAGTATCGATAGAAGCTCCACATCCGTCAAGTGTCCCGGGCCATGCTTCCCAAGTTTTTCACGAGGCCTCTCACTCTCCGGCAACTCCTTAATCGTGTAATCCATCTACTTTAAAATCCGGATTTTCTGCTTAAAAATTATTTTTCTACAGTCGTATGATATCATCTTCCGGTAGATCATCAAGAGAGGCCTCAGTATCAACTTCTATTGAGGATATCCTGAAAGGCCCCGAATACTTGCTGATGTATGTTTCCGGTAGTGTGTATGTATCCAGTTCCTCGTGTTCTTCTGCGAAAGGATCTACGTTGTTACCGTTGACAAGCACAAAGTCGCCTTCCTCCAGTTCTTCAGGATCTTTTCCCGTATACTGCATCTGTGTGCCTGATTCATTTACGAATCTCCAGGCCCGTCTTCCCTTATTCACTAAATCTAGTTGTCTATCGCCTAGATTACGATAGGCATCGTAGAAATCTGAAGTCACTCTATCCAGTATGTAGGCTGTCTTACCAGCTTCTTCTGCCAGTTGATCGACTTCATCTACAGGCCTTTCACTTCTTACAGACATACGCCATTCAGTGACTTTCCTGTAGGCATTATCAATAAGTCTTACGGCCGCCTCCTCAAACTCATCATCAGTGAGATCGTTCTCAAGTAGATATTGAGTATCAAGCTCTCCGTTATCAAGATACATGAATTGCTACTTTACAGTCACTACTAAAAGTTTTTCGGGAAGCCTTTAGAATCTAGGCCTCTGAGTTGTTGACTTATGAAGCATTTGCTTGAAAACCCTGATTTTGAGAAGGCCTCTGAAGTACTGGATGAGTATCTTAAGCGTGATTTCACGATTCAAATGAATGGCCTCTGCACTGTTAATTATCAGGGCCGTGCTAAATCAAAGCTTGATAGAGGGGAGAGATTAGTTATCAAGAAGCAGGATTCTGCGATCCTTGTTCACGGGCCTGAAAACTATCAGCCGAAGAACTGGCAGCCTGAAGTGGACTCTTACAGCGTGAAGGTAGAATATATTGAAGATGAGGAGATGCTTGTTCTTGAGGCTCGACGTAACAATCCTGATGAAGTAGTGGAGATACGTTTCGAGTCAATAGATTTACTGACAGTGCACAAGCTTGTGGATAAATCTGATCTGAAGATTCGAGGCCATGAAGTAGACATACACGAAGCCATAGAGGACGATCCAGATATCGTGGAGGAAGGCCTCAACGTTGTTAAAAGAGAGAAAGAGACTCCTGCAGGATTCATCGACGTATTTGCACGTGATGAAGATGATCAATACGTTGTTATAGAAGTGAAGAGGAATCCTGACTACAACACGGTACTGCAGCTTCAGAGATACGTGGATGAGATAGAGGAAGAGTTCTCGGGAGAAATCAGAGGCATACTGGTAGCTCCAAAAATGACGCAGAAGATACTTGATTATCTAGAGGATAGAGGCCTTGAATTCGTTGAAGTCGAGATGGAAGATGTTATATCAAGTTACGAGGCCATCGATCAGAGTCAGAAAGGCCTTTCAGATTTCGGTGCAGATTACTCTACTGAATGAACAGAGATACGAGAGCGACTCCAACACCACCCACTACAAAAGTTACTTAAATCTTGTTACCTTACAGTGAATACATGGGATTCACTAGGAGGCAATTGCTGAAAATTGGTGCAGGAGCCGGAATTATCGGATCAGGCGTCACCTTCAAAGCTACTCAAGAAGAAAGCGAGCTGGACTTCAATATTGAGTCGGACGGTGTTTCTGGAGAATACAGAGCCAGTGGCGAAGTACTGAACCTGACTTACGATGGAGAAGACCAGCTTGATGAAGAAGCCGGAACTTATGAGATGGATATGGACGAATCTCTATTCAGCGCAGAAGTAGCAAACACTTATGCCGTTGTTGATATTGATAGAAATGGAGAATGGATGCTTTCAGTAGGCCTTGAGTCCGGAGACGAATACAAAGATATTTCGGAGTGTGAGCAGAGCAGTGAAGACGTCTATGCAGATACTGTAGAGGCCTACGGAGCAGAGATAGACAACGGTACCATCCGTGTGCAAGACAATATGAGTTCATCAGATCACGCTGATGGAATAGCAGGAATGCTGGAAGAAGGAGTTGAGGACGACACCTGTTAATCCAATTTTTTATTATAAGAAGAAAAAGAATGTGTTGAACGAAGTCTCTCAGAAGTCCATATGGATCCAGTAACGCTCTACTTTCTCCGGGTTGACCCAGTGAATCTCATCGTCTGCGTCCACTTTGATCATTCCATTGTCAAGGAATTCGGCATTATGGAGATGTAGTTCTCTGTCCTCTCCAGAATCCATCCTGATCATCAGTTCTCCGTTCTCATTCAGTGCTTCGTGCAGCTGGTCGTACATAGAAATTTTTTCACCCCTCAAGAAATCTATAGTATTGAACAATCAAAAAACTTCCCTTTGAACCTGTAATAATCATGTGCGGCATAGCAGGAGCAGAAAAACAGGAAACAGTAGAACAATTAGTGCATCACATGGAGCACAGAGGCCAGAGCTGCCACACACAGAAAGCCGGAGGCCTTTCAGTAGGACACGTTCTTCACTCCGTAGTCGGCACCGTGGAACAACCACTTGAGGGCGAAGGCCTGCTGTCAGCCAACTGCGAAATATACAACTGGAAAGAGATAAATAATGCATATGGCTGGGAAACAGAGAACGATGCCGAAACACTTCTGAAGCTGCTTGATAGAGAAGGAGTAGAAGGCCTCGAACAGATAGACGGAATATACGGCTTTGCATACATCAGGAACGGCGAACTTGTACTGGCACGTGATAGACTCGGCGTAAATCCTGTCTGGTACAGTGAAGAACCCTTCGCATTTGCATCAGAGAAACAGGCACTTGAGAAAGAAGAATACGAGGCCCAGGAACTCCACCCACGACAGATACTAAAATACGATATAGAGGAAAAAGAGATAAGATTTGAGAATAGGCCTTTTTTCGAGTTAAATGAACAGGAGAAAGAGCTTGAAAAGGCCTCTGAGGAGATAAAGAACTTGATACTTGAAGCAGTTGAAAAGAGAGTTCCTGAAGGTGAAGTCGGGCTTCTTTTCTCTGGAGGCCTTGACTCCACAGTAGTGGCTGCTGCTTTACAGGAGCTTGGAAAAGATTTCACTGCGTACACAGCAGGTATACAGCACGGAAACGTTTCTGCTCCTAGAGACTTTGAGAAAGCGCAGGAAACAGCAGAGAAAATGGATTTCCCACTGGAGAGTTACGAGGCCTCTCTTGAAGACGTGGAGGATGCGTTACCGGATCTCGTTGACTGGATTTCCAGCAGTAACGTGGTGAAGATCGGTGTTGCACTGCCTTTCCATTTCTCACTGAAGCAAAGTGGAGATGAGCAAGTGGTTTTCACCGGTTTTGGTTCAGAGCAGCTTTATGCAGGCTATGCCCGTCAGCAGGGTTATCTGAATAAGGAGTGTCTCTCTGATCTGCGAGGTATCTTTCATGAAGATCTCTACAGAGATAACGTCGTAGCTTTCCGGCATGGAAGAGAATTGCGAGTGCCTTTCCTTGACGAAGATCTAGTTGAGCATGCTCTTTCCATTCCGGATGATTTGAAGAGGAATGAGGAGTATCGAAAGTATGTTTTGAGGAAGGCTGCGGAGAAACTTGGGGTTCCGGAAGATGTTGTATGGAGGAAGAAGGTTGCAGCTCAGTATGGGTCAAACTTCGATAAAGCACTGAACAGATTGACGAAGAAGAACGGATACAGCCAGAAACAGGCCTTCCTGAACAGCTACAGAGAAAAAGAGAACAAAAAACTCGTGGCACTGACTTCCGGAGGCAAAGACTCTAACGCAGCTCTTTTCCGGATGTGGAGACGGAACAACGATCTCTCCTGTCTCCTGACATTGAGATCAGAGAATGAGGCCTCCTACATGTTCGACTCCAAGAAAACAGATAAAGACCTAGAATGGCAGGCAGAGCAGCTCGATATCCCGTTGATAAAGCAGCGTACTGAAGGAGAGAAAGAGAAGGAACTAGAGGATCTCAGGGAAGGCCTTAAGAAAGCAAAGAGCCGGTACGGCGTAGAAGGTGTTGTCGCCGGTGCAATAGAATCCAGTTATCAGAGAGATAGAGTTGATAGAGTGGCGGATGAAGTTGGATTGAAGGTTTTCACTCCTCTCTGGCAGTTCAATCAGGATCAATACATGAAATGGCTTGTAAGGAACGGTTTCGAAGTTGAGATAACTGAAGTAGCAGCCAGAGGCCTCTCAGATGACTGGAAGTCTAGAGTACTGGACGGTGACGCAGTTGAGGAGTTACTGGATCTTGCGGAAGAGTATCGTTTTCATCCAGCAGGTGAAGGCGGAGAATATGAGACACGGGTAGTCGGTTTCCCCTGCGAATTACTGGATAATTAAATTTTAGATTAAGATAGTGATCAGGAAGCCTAAGAGAATAGCTATTGATACAAATACTTTGAAAGCGACTGATGCCACGATTCCGAATGCTGCGTAGATTCCTGCTTTCCTGCTTTTCTTTACATCGCCGGTTCTGAAGTACTCTCTGATAAAAACTGCAACTGCCGCCGCAACAACTACTCCGACAGGCCCTCCTATGAAGAAGCCCAGGAATCCTGCTACTCCTGCAGCTACAGAGGTTTTATCCGATGCTCCACCAGCCTTTGCAGTCATACTGGAGGCAATCCAATCAAAGGCCATCGAAGTCACTCCTAGAAAAACAGTGATTGCGATGAAAACGTTGCCCGGCTCAGTGAATCCTGTGCTCCACCAGTACAGCAATACACCAGCCATGGAGACTACCACTCCTGGTAGTACAGGTATCAAGCTTCCCGCTATTCCGAGCACCATCAAAAGTATTGCTGCAATGAGAAAGTAGTCCAAATTTTTTTACCTCAGTTTGTAAGAATATGTGTAGCGGGTCCGGTGGGATTTGAACCCACGACGGCCGGGTATCTTTCGACTTTGAACCGGAAATCAGTTGTCGGAAGCCATAATTGCTATGACTTGTTCCGTATCAACCGAGCACAACCAGTTGGCGTTAAAAGCCCGGTGCTCTGCCAGACTGAGCTACGGACCCATCAGAAGGCCTCAAGTAGAATGTTGGAGGCCTTCTGCAGGTTTTTGTAGTACGTTTTTTACTCTGGGCTTACGAATAGTACGTTGTCTCCTCTTACGAATAGTCTTCCGTATTCTGTAGTGTTTTCTTCGCCTTTGACTGTTGCGTTCTGCAGCCAGACGTTTAGGTGTTTGTCGAAGGCCTGTAGTTCTCCTGATACAGTTGTTTCTTCTCCTCCGAACTTCTTGAGTTTGATCAGTACGTTGCCTTCTTTTGCCTTATCTAGTACGTCGAAAGGACGTTTGTTGTTGTTAGCCATTCAAAGCTGCACCTGTAACAGTGGATAGGCCTACCAAATTATATAAATGCTGCCGGCATCCGGTTTTTCTGAACGGTTTTTCCGGACATCTACAGAAGAAAGGCCTCTGATTTTTTCATCTGATTTAAATAATTTTGTGGCGATGTTTGAGCTATGGCTGTAAGACATAATGGATCTCTAACTAAGAAATCCGGAGGAAGTACTCGCCCATACAGAAAGTCCAGAAAGTACGATCTAGGAACAGAGTTCACAAGCCCGGAAGTTGGAGAGGAAAAAGTTGTAACGAGAGAAACAAGAGGGAACACATCTAAAAATACTGTAAAGAGAGCTGAAGAAGTAAATCTCTCAGTTGATGGAGAAGTAAAGAAGGCAGAGATTGAATCAGTACTTGAGAATCCTGCAAACGCGAACTACGTACGCCGAAGCCTCTTAACCAAGGGCACAGTGATTCAGACATCGGAAGGAAAGGCCAGAGTCACATCAAGGCCTGGACAGGAAGGAGTAGTCAACGCAGTACTCGTAGAAGAGTAATTCCATTTCCCACTCATATCTTCCTAACTTTCTTCTATAGAGGCCTATAATTCATTATTTTTCCTTGTTCTAGAATGCGGCAAAAGTAAAGAAAAATAGATACGTAGGGAGTTGCCCTGTTCCACTTATCCAAGGATGCCTTTAGCGGCCGTCAGTACCTTGTTAAGAAGTCTTTCTTCCTGGAACTGGACTGGAATCTGATGTCCGGTATCGTCAAGAAAATCTGACTCAACCATACTCTAAACCTGTCCACCAAACCTTATAAGCATTATTCGAAAACGGTGCTGACTGTTTGAAAACGTTCAGAAACGTTTATACAGGACTCTTTAATCAATTCAGAGAATCTAAGAATAATATCTGCTGAAAACGCATTCAGAGGCCTCATATGTGCCTAAGATTGAGCTGAAGGATATCCTCATCCTGAAGTTCGTGTTCCTCTCCTACCTTCTGTTCCGGGAACTTTGAGCTTGGGCCTGTTACTCTGGCGTGTTTGAAGCGGTCTTTCATGTCGCCAGGCAGTATTTCAAGTGCATCAGCTACTTCATCTCCCTCCCTCAAGATTAAAGGCTCTTCTTTATCCGGTTCTTCTCCTTTCTCCTTCATGTACACTCTGATAAGGCCCATCCTGTCGAATATCATATCCTTCAAGTCGTCAAGGCCTTCCTCCTTCTCTGCGGAGATCAGTAGATCGTATTCTTCATATTCAGACTTGTCTTCGATCATATCTGCCTTGTTGACTACTTTGATACCTGGAAGATACTTTCTGTTATTCATGAGTGCGTCAATAAATCTATCAAGATCCAGATCCTCTCTGATTATGACTTCAGCGTTACTGTATCCGTTATTGTACATCAAATCCTGAATAGTCTCCTCTTCCACATCCAAGTCGACTGTGGCTGACACGTTTATTCCACCACGATCTTTCTTCTCCACGCGTACTTCAGGTGGTTGCTTGTTCATCCTGAGGCCTGCCTTGTAGACTTCGTTCATTATCTCCTCTTCACGCATCTCCTCCGGATCCAGAACTATCAGTATGAGATCGGCGTTTCTGACGACCGAAAGCACCTGTGTGCCTCCTCCTCTGCCGTCAGCTGCTCCTCCTATAAGGCCTGGGACGTCAAGTATCTGTATATTGGCTCCTTTATGTTTCAGCATCCCGGGATTTACTTCAAGAGTGGTGAATTCATAGGCTCCTGTATCCACTTCAGCGTTAGTGAGTTTGTTCAAAAGTGTGGATTTCCCTACACTTGGAAAGCCTACAAGTGCGACAGTTGCGTCTCCTCTTTTCTCTACAGCGTATCCTGAGGTGTCTCCCGTACCTTTCGCCAGTTTCTGCTTCTTCTCCTTCAGCTTCGCTATCTGGCTTTTAATCCGGCCTCTCTCCTTCTCAGTAGCCTTGTTCACCGGCGTCTTCTGGAGCTTCTCCTCCAACTCCTCAATACGATCCTCAACACCCATACATACAGAAAACCCTGCAAACTTGAAAAAACCATATTATAACAGATAATCTAAACAATGTGGGAACAGAAGGCCTATCAGATAATCTAGCCACTATTTGCTGGAAAGTGAAATTGAATAGAAAATGAGGGATATGGAGGCCTATCTTTATTCTGTCTGCTGGATGCTTCCGTCTCTGCTGATGTTGAGCTGGATGTCATCCGCCCATTCGCGGACGTAGGCTCCTTCGATCTCTACCTTGGCTCCTTCTTCTATTGCATCGATTTCTTCTTCCCATAGTGTGAGATCTACTCTCCCT
>JALDAN010000015.1 GCA_022729355.1 Candidatus Nanohalarchaeota archaeon
CTACATCGCAGCAGTCCTAGAAGGCGAAAAAAGAACACAAAGAGAAGTAGCAGACGTAGTAGGAGTAACAGAAGTAACAATCAGAAACCGCTACAAAGAACTCGCAGAAAAACTAGGCCTAGAAGACGAACTAGAAGAAAAAAGCAACTAAAAAAGGCCTAAAAATCCACATATCTCTTTTCTCTTTGATTTGACTACAATATGTTTGACATAAACCATGTAGTCATATTTTTGATATTGGCTATCTCAAGAACAATTGATAGCATTTCTACAGTTTTACTTTTAGAGAATTTCTCCGGCAGTAGAGAAGTAAATAAAATACCTCGCTTCATTCAATCAAAGCTTGGCCTTAGAAAAGGTGAGATATTAATCTCATTTGTCTCTATTATCTTTCTATTTCCAACAATAATATACTTTCTATCAGTCCGTGGAAACTTACATTATGGCTGGCTACTAGCCGGAATCTATCTCGGATTTTCTCTTAAACAGCTGCAAAATGGAGTTGAAAGTAAGAAAGCAGCTGAAAAAACCAAATAAGCGAATAGCCTCATCCATAGCCACACAAGATAAATTTCTTATAGGCCTGAAGAAAGAAGAGAACAACTTTTTGTAGAAGTATCTATTGGAAGGTCTGTTGGAGGTAGTTTGCTGTGTCTGAGTCGATTTCGTATGTGTCTTCTGGTGTTGTTGTTTTCCATGGTGTGAGCAGGCTTGATGTTTCTGGGCCTTCTACTCTTAGTCTGTCCTGTCCATTGCTTTCGAGTATTACGTCTACTTCTGCGTCAATCCATTCTGTTGAGAATTCGCTGACTGCTTCACTGACTTCGTCGTACATGTCTTTAGTTAGTCTGCCGGAGTACAGTGTCTGTTCTTCTGTCATTTCAAAATCACCTTACAGAAAAGTATTTGTTACACAAGAGTTATAACTCTGTGATGCTGGCTTGTTTTATCTCGTCTCTGATATCCTGGAACGGTGCGTCTGTTCTGAGGCCTGTAGGACTGAAGTGTGTTCTTGAGACAACGTATCCTGTCTCTTTCAGTGATTCTATGACTTCGTCTCTTTTTGGGGCTTGGACTCCGAGCTGTGAAGCCATTTCATGTATATCGTAGAACGGTGTTCTGATTGAGGCCTCCGAATTGATTAACTCCAGTTTTTCCTCTGTATCCTGCCAGTCAGGCATTTCTTCTAGCATGTCTTCAGTGAATCTATGGTCTGATAGTTTGCCTGTCCAGAGTGGGCCTGCGTGTTTGACTTCTGATCCGCAGTATTCGCATTCCCGTACTTTCTCCAGTTTCCTCCAGCGACATTCAGGGCAGAAGGATAAGTATCCGATGTTCTCAAGATTCTTGTTACATCTGCGCTTTGACTCTGTGACACGTCCCATCACACGGCTGTAATGCCTTTCATGGAAGCAAAGCTTTGGCTCAAAGGCCTTATCGAAACGAGCATAGTTTTCAAACACTTCCCGAACGTATATTCTGAGGCCTGTCTCATGCATGAAACTGTTTCTCAACGGCTTGGCGCCGTAACGCCTCATACAGACTTTCGGATAACTTCCTGAAGGCGCTGAGTTATCCGTCGCAGTGAATCCGACAAATCCTGTATGATTCGTTGCACGTGCAGTAGAATCAAGGAACTTTGTGAAAGGCCCGAAGGGATCGACGTCGATTACGTGGAAATAGTTTCTGTGCTCTGAAAGAAGGACGTTAGCATCCTTTCCAGTGACTTCTGCCTCTATATTGTTCATTTCCAAGCCTTTCTTTATCGCTTTGCGGGCCTCGGGATTCGGATCATTCAATACAAGTGTGTCTGCTGAGTCTGCGTATCGGAGGCCTCTGATTCCTGATCCTGCTGTGGCGTCGCATACTCTCATCTCCGCGAGATCTGCTCTTTCGCGGAATACTTTGACAGCTATCTCTGAGAGATCTCTGTTCAGCTGCATCTCCGGATTATAGAAGACATCTGCATCCTTTGTGGCCTCTCCTTCCGAGGCCTCGAATTCAATGTTTCGCTCCTTCATTTCCATTATTTATTGAATGGTTTTATTGTGTGGATGTTTTTAATCTACGACACCGGTAACGAAAATTTTTATAAATAGGATTTCTATGTGCGGCATGATATGGTTTATAAGTCTTCCAGCGAAGTGCGTTTATCAAGGTGTAGAGCTCTTGAAAACAGTTGTTGAGAAAGTCAAAGATGCGGAGAAACGAGCTGAGGAAATAGTTGAAGAGGCTCATGATGAGAAACAGCAGATAATAGAAGATGCTAGAGAAGAGGCTGAGGAAAAGATTTCAAAGGCTAGAAGCCGCAGCTCGGACAGAAAAGAAAGGAAAAGAGAGGAATTCGAAGAGGAGCTCGAAGAAAAGAAGCAGGAAATAATAGAGGAAGCGGAGAAGGAAGCTGAAGAACTCCGGAGGCAGGCTGACGAGAATCTTGATGATGCAGTCAACTTTCTTGAAAAGAAACTGGAAGAAGAGTATATTGAAAGGTGATTAAGCTATAAAGCCTGTTGAGATGACCAAGGTATCGATTACAGGACCTAAGACACAGCTAGATACTGTCATAACTACTCTTTACGAACTTGAAGTTCTTGATATAGATGAATATGAGGGAGAATCTCTACAGAGAGGAGATCCTTTTGAGGAGGCAGAGAATCTTTCCCAGCTACTTGTAGATGTGCGTTCACTTAAATCAAAGCTTCCTGAAGTCGAGAACGGAAATGGGAAAGGATTTAGTCTGGAGAAGATACAGGACTCAGTACAGGAAATTAATGAGCGAGTAGATGAGTTAACAGCTGAAAAAGAATCGCTGAAAAACCGTATACAGGATGTAAATAATGATATTAGCTTCTTCCGGAAACTGAAAGGCTGCGAAGTGAAGTACAGCGACTTCGAAGGAACAGAAAGACTTGACACAGTAACAGGAAGAATAGATGCTGAAGGCCTCGAAGAAGAACTCGGAGATGATGACTATCAGATATTTGAAGGGCGAAAGGCCTCAGTAGTAGTTTTCAGCAAAGACGCAGGCCTTGAATCCACTATCAGAGAACACGTTAGAGAGGAACTTAGTGTGCCTGATCTAGATGTTTCAGGCCTTCCAGAAGAAGTTATTTCCCAGTTAAAGAAGCGTAGAAGCGAACTAAAGAGTAGTAGACGCGAAATTCAAAAAGAGCTTGATGAGATAGCTAATGAATGGTATCCAAGCCTTGCCGGAGCTGATGACTTCCTTACAGAGAAAGTTGAGAAAGCAGAGGCACCTATCAAGTTCGGAACTACTGACAAAGCATTTGTAGCACAGGGATGGATGCCTTCAGAAAAATACGAGCAAGTGGAAGAAGTTCTAGCGGATGTATGTGAAGGAAAGATTCATATGCAGAAAGAGGAGGGAGAGGAGCCTCCTGTAAAACATAATAATGCAGGGCCTGTAAAGCCTTTCGAGGCCTTGACAGATCTTGTATCCATTCCGCGTTACAATGAAGTTGATCCTTCATTCCTGCTGTTGATGACTTTCCCACTGTTCTTCGGTTTGATGATCGGAGACGCGGGATACGGAATCACTTCAGGAATAGTTTTCCTTGCAGGATGGAAGTTGTTCCCTGCAGCGGCCGATATATTCAAGGCTTTGCTGTGGACATCAGGAGCAACGTTCATCTTCGGACTGATTTACGGAGAAATGTTCGGCTTCCAGATCTATGAATCGCCACTGTACAGGGCTGACTGGTGGACAGAAATCGTCTATCTTACAGTGGCTATAGGAGTCGCACACGTGAACATAGGGCTGCTGGTTGGAGCATACAATGAGTACGTTAATCATGGACTAATGGAGGCAATATTTGCTAAAATCTCGTGGATTCTATTACAGCCAGGTGTTGTAATCGCTTATCTGGCCGGATCTGCATTGGCAGCCTCTTACGGAGCATTGGTAGGGATAGCTACTTTTTCACTGATAGTAGCACCTATCCTACTTATGATGTATAAGGGTGAAGGAGTTGAGGCGATAGTAGAAATTCCAAGCATTGTCTCAAATATACTGTCCTACATTCGATTGTTCGGAGTATGTATGGCAGCTTACACGCTAGCAGGAACAGTAAATGCAATCGCAGGCCCGATGTACGCCTCAGGCACATTAATGGGTATTGCAGGAGGAACATTGATCCTGATAATCGGCCACGCTATATTAACATTCATCAAAATCATGGAGGGCTTCCTACAGGGCATCCGACTTCACTACGTCGAGATGTTTAACCAATTTTACCATGGAGGAGGCCGTAAATACCTGCCTTTCGGGGCAGAATAATCCTGTGAGGCCTTCAGCTTCATGGGAGTATTAAAGGAAACTATATTTGAGGTGAAAACCACACAATGGCAGTAGGAGAATTTGCAGCAATCGGTGCAGCACTAGCAATCGCAGTTTCAGCACTTGCAACAGCATGGGCGCAGTCAAAGATCGGAACCGCTGGAGTAGGTGCACTGGCAGAAGATGACAGTCTTTTCGGATCAGTGCTTGTTCTTACAGCACTACCTGAGACAATTATCATCTTCGGATTGGTAGTCTCACTGGTTATAGCAGGATTCATTTAAAACACAGCAAAAAACGGCCCTTCAACGGGCCATTCATTCAATTTTTAACCAGAAAACAAAACACGAGGAAAAAGAAAAATGAATAACGAAACAAGAAGAGAAAAAAATACTATGAACCACACAAACAGCAGCAAAGTATTCAAAGGAGGCGTGAGATAAAAATGGGGCTTGAAGACGTAAAACAGGAGATCATTCAGGAAGCAGAGAGCGAGGCAGATGAAATCAGAAACGAAGCAGAAAATAAGGCAGATGAGATTATCCATGAAGCAGAAGACGAGGCCCAGCGAATAAAAGATGAAGCAGATGAAGAAATCGAGGAAATAAAGGCCTCGATGGAGAAGAAAGCCGTCTCCAACGCCAACATGGAAGCCAAGAAAAAGAAACTTGACGCTAAAGAGAAAGCATTAAACGAGGCCTTCAAAGAGTTCAGTGAAAGTCTTGACGAACTGGAAGATGAGGAAAAAGAGGCTATGATAGAAAACGCTGTAGAAAATGCAGACTTCGATGTAGGCCTTGTACGTGGAAGCGAGGATTTCGAAGATTTTGTGGATGTTGATTTCGAGGCCTCGGATAATGATGGATTTGTCTTGGTTTCCAAGAATTCTGAGAGACAGCTGGATTTCAGTTTTGATAAAATCGTTGAGGATGTCCGGGGACGTCACAGGAAAGAGGTTGCCGAGAGGCTTTTCGGGTGATTCAACATGGATGTTGCCAAGTACAAGCTTAAAATCTCAGGAATGATTCCACGGGATTACCCGTATCTAAATGCTCGTGTAAGCTCTAAAGGAGCTCAGCTGCTGGATAAAAATGATTACGAGTCTCTTCTGAAGATGGAGGCGAACGGTATTGCACGTAAGATGGAGGAAGGACAGTACAGTCGTGAAATAAACGAGCTTGGTTCAAAACTTGATGGTACAGAGCTTGTGGAGGCAGCTTTGAAGCGTAACGCATCCAGAATTCTTTCCGATCTAGTTGAAATGAGTCCGGAAAGCATGGAGAGAATACTGAAAGTGTATCTCAGAAGATACGATATTGAGAGCCTGAAACGTATCCTCCAGCTTAAAAAACAGGGAAAGGCCTTTGAAGAACTTGAATCACCTGGCTTCGACTACACAGAGGAAGAACTGGAATCACTGTTCGAAAAAGACTTCGAGGAAATGATTGAAGCAATAGAGTTCGATAGGAGTCTTGTAGACTACAGCGAATACCTTCAACCGGACATGGATCTGGATGAATTTGAATCCGCTATAGATAAGGCTTACTTCGATGAACTTGAGGAACTTGCAGATATTACAGGTAACAAGAAGCTTGAAGGCTTTATCAGAAGTGAACTTGAGTATGAGAATCTTCGCATCGTGCTCAGATTGAAGAAATACGGAGTAGAACCTGAGGAGATAAGAGAAAAATGCTTCAATACAGATTCTTCAGACCTAGTGAAGAACTGCACAGACGCAGAGAGCTTTGAAGAATGTATGAAGCATCTGGAGGCCTCTGACTGGGATACAGGAAGCTCTGAATCCCTGGAAGATATCGAGCATCGTCTGAAAGTCTCAAGACTGAGGAAGGCATTGAAGACGTTGAGAACAGAGCCTCTGGGCCTGGCACCGATCATGGCTTTCGCACTGGCGAAGATGGTTGAAGTAGAGAATCT
Source organism: Candidatus Nanohalarchaeota archaeon (assembly GCA_022729355.1). Classification (GTDB taxonomy): domain Archaea; phylum Nanohalarchaeota; class Nanosalinia; order Nanosalinales; family Nanosalinaceae; genus Nanosalina. Next base: position 6,233 of record JALDAN010000015.1, read on the forward strand.
TCGTATAATGGTTCAGGCAAAGGAGACAGGTGCACAGACAGAAGATGAAATAAGGGAGAACCTGGTGATAGCAGAATGACAGAACTTGATGAAGAGAAAAAGAAAACGATTGCGGTAATCGGCGATTCAGACTTTACAGCAGGCTTCAGGCTTGCCGGAGTGAAGAAAACTTACGGAACCGGAAACTACCAGGAAAACATGCGTAAACTACTGGAGAGCGAAGATATCGGTATTCTTGTAGCAGAGGAAAACGATTTAACAAGGCTTTCACCACGCATGCAGGAAGAAGTGAAGTCCAGCGTAGATCCTGTAGTCGTTACATTAAGTCAGACAGCTGAAAGCGAACATTTACAGGAGAAAATAAAGAAAGCAATCGGGGCAGACATCACAAAGTAAAAAATTATACTAAAGGTGAACAAACAAAAAATGAAAGAAAATACGGATCGCTCGCCTAAACGAGCACAGAAGGTGAAAAAGTAATATGGGAGAAATCTACAAAGTAGCAGGGCCTGTAGTCATCGCCACAGACATGGACGCACAGATGTACGATGTCGTCCAAGTCGGCGAAGAAGGCCTGATGGGAGAAGTCATCCAGATCGACGGAGAAAAATCATACATACAGGTCTACGAACAGACCACAGGAGTCAAACCAGGAGAACCTGTAGAAAACACAGGCGAACCCCTCTCCGTGGAACTGGGACCAGGCCTCCTTACATCCATCTATGATGGATTGCAGAGGCCTCTACCAGAACTGGAAGAGATGACAGGCAACTTCATCGCAAGAGGAGAAGACGCCCCTGGAATCGATATAGAGAAAGAATACGACTTCAGGCCTACAAGAGAAGAAGGAGACACAGTAGAGCCAGGAGACGTACTAGGAAAAGTAGATGTAGCATACGGAAATCATAAAGTAATGGTTCCTCCAAGTAGCGAAGGTGGAGAAATCACGGACATCCGTAGCGGAGAACACACAGTCAAAGAAACAGTCGTTGAACTTGATAACGGAGAAGAAATAGCAATGCGACAGGAATGGCCAATCAGAGATGAAAGGCCTGTAGAAGACGACCTGAAGCCGGAAATTCCTCTTGTTACAGGACAGAGGGTTCTGGATGGACTGTTCCCATTGGCTAAAGGAGGAACAGCAGCAGTACCTGGCGGATTTGGGACAGGAAAGACAGTGACACAGCAGTCACTTGCAAAGTTCTCCGACGCAGATATCATCGTATACATCGGATGCGGAGAACGTGGGAACGAGATGACAGAAGTACTGGAAGAGTTCCCAGAACTGGAAGATCCACAGACAGGAGACAAAATCATAAACCGTACAGTATTAATCGCAAACACTTCAAACATGCCTGTAGCAGCGAGAGAGGCTTCAATTTATACTGGAGTAACAATTGCAGAGTACTTCAGAGATATGGGTCTCGATGTTGCACTGATGGCAGACTCTACTTCAAGATGGGCGGAGGCTATGCGTGAAATTTCCGCAAGACTGGAGGAGATGCCTGGAGAAAGAGGATACCCAGCATATCTGGCCTCAAGGCTGGCAGAGTTCTACGAAAGAGCAGGAAGAGTAGAGCCTCTAGGCCCGGAGGATCCAGGTTCCGTATCTATTATCGGAGCAGTAAGTCCTCCAGGAGGAGACTTCTCTGAGCCTGTGACTCAGAACACGTTGCGTGTTGTGAAGAATTTCTGGGCTCTGGATAAGGATCTTGCGGAGAAGAGGCACTTCCCATCGATTAACTGGGATGACTCGTACTCCGGTTACAGCGATATGCTTTCCGAACACTTTGAGGAGGAAGTTGACGACGACTGGCAGGATAACATCCAGAGGATGAAAGACCTGCTACAGAAGGACGGAGAACTTCAGGAAACCGTTCAGTTAGTCGGAAAGGATGCGCTGCCTGACAGGGAGCGCCTGACGCTTGAGATCGGTAGCTTGATCAAGCAGTTCTACCTTCAGCAGAACGCATTCCATCCTGTTGACCAGTACTCCTCACCGGAGAAAACATTTGATATACTGGAACTCATCCTTGACTGGGGTGACGAGGCCTACCAGGCACTGGAAGACGGTGCTGTAGTGCAGGATATCGTGTCACTCAAGTCCAAGAACAGGATAAGTGAAGTCAAAACCGCAGAAGAATACAAAGAGAAGATCAACGAGGTCCGAGACCAGATGCAGGAAGAGTTCTCGGAGATCGAGAGGTGATGACGAAGATGAAACGTCTTCTGAATTGCTCAACACAAGGTGATAAGCATGTTGAAAATCAGAAGATTTTCAGCTTTGCAAAAAATCACCAAGGTGATTTTTGAACAATGACTCAGGAAGAATACCAGACGATTGAACAGGTGAAAGGACCGCTTGTATTTGTGGAGAAAACCCGGAACGTAGCATACGGAGACATCGTTGAAATCGAAAGCCCTGACGGTGAAGTCAAGAGAGGAGAAGTACTAGAAACCTCAAAAGACGTAGTAGTCGTACAGGTATACGAGGAAACACAAGGCCTCGGAAAAGACGCAAGAGTCCGATTCATGGACGAAAACGTCAAGATGCCTTGTACAGAAGATCTTCTAGGCCGTATCCTTGATGGAACAGGAAACCCGATCGATGATGGTCCTGAAGTAATCCCTGAAGAGGAAAGAGACATCCAGGGAGAGGCCATCAACCCTTACTCCAGAGAACTGCCGGAAGACTTCATCCAGACCGGAATCTCTACAATTGACGTGGCGAATACACTGGTGAAAGGACAGAAGCTTCCGATCTTCTCAGGATCAGGCCTACCGCACAACGAACTGGCGAAACAGATCGCACGACAGGCCGACGTAAAAGGCGAGGACACGGACTTCGCCGTAGTATTCGCAGGAATGGGAATTACAGAAGAGGAAAGTCAGGAATTCATCCAGGAATTCGAGGACACAGGAGCACTGGAAAGAAGCGTAGTGTTCCTGAACAAGGCCTCGGATCCGGCACCGGAAAGAATCATCACTCCGAGAATGGCCTTGACAACTGCAGAGTTCCTTGCATTTGAGAAAGGAATGGATGTGCTTGTCATCATGACAGACGTCACTAATTACTGTAACGCACTGCGTGAAGTATCTGCAGCTAGAGAGGAAGTTCCTGGGCGAAGAGGATATCCGGGATACATGTACACAGATCTTGCAGAGCTTTACGAGCGTGCAGGCCTGATTGAAGGAAAGGAAGGATCTGTTACACAGCTTCCGATCCTGACTATGCCTAACGATGATCAGACACATCCTATCCCTGATCTTACAGGATATATTACAGAGGGCCAGATCGTTGTCGACAGGCGTCTGGAGAATCAGGGCCTGAAGCCTCCTATCGATATCCTTCCAAGCCTTTCAAGGCTTGAGGACAACGGTATCGGAGAGGGATACACTCGTGCGGACCACGGAGATGTATCTGACCAGCTTTACGCTCTCTACGCAGAGGGAGAGAATCTGAGAGATCTTGTATCGATTGTTGGAGAGGACGCACTCTCTGAGAGAGATGAGAAGATTCTCGACTTCACTAAGGCCTTTGAGAAGCGTTTCGTTGGACAGGGCTTCACGGAGAACAGGGATATAGAGGACTCTCTTGATCTTGCTTGGGAGCTGCTTTCAATAGTGCCTAAGTCAGAACTCACACGTATTGAACCTGAGATGCGTGAGGAGCGTCTTCCCTGAGGAGGTGAAAAACTGATATGTCACAGGATGTAAAACCGACCAGAAGTGAGGAACTCCGTCTTAAAGATAGAATAGAGATGGCGGAGGATGGTCATGACATCCTTGAGAAGAAGCGTGACGGCCTCATCCACGAGTTCATGCAGGTTATTGGTGATGCGAGAGATGTTAATGAGGATTTGGCTGAGCTTTACGGTGAGGCTCGTGAAAAGCTTCTTCTTGCAAAAATATATGATGGGGAGGAAGCTATCAAGGCCAATTCAATGAATATTGAGAGTGAGATATTCTTGAGTACTGATCAGCAGAATATCATGGGTGTAGTAGTGCCTAAGATTGAATCGATTGATGTGCGTAAGGATATTCTGGATAGAGAGTACGGAATCACGTCAACATCTTCAAGAATAGATTCAACTGCCGACAAGCATGAGGAACTTCTTGAAAAGATTGTTGAGGCCGCTGAGACTCAGACAAAGATCTTGAAGCTTCTTGATGAGATTGAGAAGACGAAGAGACGGGTCAATGCTCTTGAGCACAAGACTATTCCGGAGATGAAGGATGCACTTGATTATGTGTCACAGACTTTAGAGGAGAATGAAAGAGAAGAGACTTTCCGGATGAAGAAGATCAAGGAGATGCAGGAAGAGCGCTAACATTCCACCTATCAAAACTCCTTTTTTGAAAAAGAAAGAAAGTAAAATGTAGATTTTTTTGATTTTTCTTAGCTTACATCTCGTTTCCTGCCTTATGAATCAGGTACATATCAAGGAATCCATATACCTGCTTGCAGAAGAATGGCAGGATTACAAACGCCAGAGATGTCTCAAATGCTCCTAGTAGTGCTGGACCTTCTGGATAAACCGTTTCGCTCAGGTACCAGGCAGCAGGATACAGTGCAAAGAACACTGAAATATATCCTGCAAGAATCTTGTACTTCTTCGCCAGTACGCCAGATGTCTGTTCAGCAATACGTCTGAACGGACCCCAGAGCAGATAAACTACTCCAGCCAGCAGACCACATCCAATCCAGAAAGCGTAAGGAACTGCCGCAGATGCTTCTTGGGAGATAATCCCGGTAACTACAAGCATGAACTGCAGACCCATAAGCGCTCCAATCAGATCGTAGTGGTTCTTGTCAGACTTGTAAGTTGCTGTCAGAGCCAACGCCAGAACGATAAGAGGCGTAGAGATCATCCAGTCAACATACCAAGCATAATCACTCAGAATAGTCTGACCTTCGACGAAGTTAAGATACATGAGTCCCGACCAAGTCACAATAAAGAAGTGGACAATCGGGAACCTTCTAGGAACATTCTCCCAGACTCTGCTCAAATAAACGAAAGCAAGTCCTGAGAGGAATGCAGTGGCGATGTAAGCCCAAATGTAAGGCGCGCTGCCCGATGCAGCTATAGCTTCATACACCATAGGTTACCTTACGGTTAACTAGTATTTAACAATTACCATAAACTTCCAACAACCGCTAACCGCAATACAGGTTATAAATTCACCAAAAGCCTAAACCTTTCTAAAGATGATTGAGGTTATTCCTCTAGATTTAGGCCTAGTACTTATCACAGCCTTCATATTGGCTCTTCTAGCCTCGAAGACCGGACAGCCAACCATAATGGCTTACATAGTTACAGGCCTGATACTGGGGCCTGTAGGCCTAGGAATAGTATCTGATTCAGATCTGATAGATATAATCTCTGAACTGGGACTGCCTCTTCTCTTATTTCTTGTAGGCCTTGAGATGAAGTTCGATGCCTTCAGAAGCATCTTATCGAAAGTAGGGAAGATTGCAGTGCTTCAAATAGTCGCTCAGCAGTTTCTGGCTTTCAGCATAGCATACATTCTTGGATTTGGATTGGTAGAGTCATTTATACTTTCTCTCTGTACTATCTTCGGAGCCACTCCCATCGTTGTCAAGATGTTGACGGATAAGAAAGAGGCCTCTACAATGGCCGGAAGGATAGATATCGGTACGTTGATACTGCAGGATATCTTTCTTGTTATTGTTCTTGCATTCCTTGCAGCAGGAGAAATATCTGGAGCAGGAGACGTAGTTTCAACTTTGATAAGCATTCTTGTTCTTTCAACTGTGATAGGTGTCCTATCATTTGCTGGCTCCAAAGTTATCGAGAAAAGACTGCTAGGAGACCTATCAGGTAATAGTCAAGCCTTCTTTATACAAAGTATTGCATGGCTTTTCCTCTTTGTAGCTCTTTCAGAATATTTAGGCCTATCTAAAGAGATAGGAGGATTCCTGGCAGGATTAAGTCTTGGACAGTTACCTTACAGCACAGAACTGACTGAAAGAATCAGGCCTTTAACTAACTTCTTCATACTGGTGTTCTTTGTAGGCATAGGCCTTACTCTTGACGCCGGAGAGTTATTTACATACTGGAAAGAGGCCTTGATTGCAATGGCTTTCCTGTCGATAACAGCTTTCCTTGTTATGTACAAGTTGATACGATGGCAGGGCTTCAACTCAGAAACCGGTTTTAAAGGAGCTATAAATCTTACTATGGTTTCAGAGTTCTCCCTTGTGGCTGGCGCCCTTGCAATGGAGAATGAGCTAATCACTGCTGGTATGTTGGGTTATCTGACATTGATGAAGCTAGTTACAAACGGATACTCCACCTACCTGATACAGTACAATGACCGTATCTATCGTAAATTCAGGCCTTATGTTGATGATTCAGAAGGAGAGATGGAAGAGGATAGACAAGTCTATGATGCAGTGATACTGGGTAATTCAGATTACGATGAAATTGTGAGGCCTCTGGCTGATGAAATGTTTGATTCAGTGATTTTTGTGGAGAAGAATCCTCACGAAATGAGGGTTTTAGAGAAAGAAGGAGAAGAAGTTGTTTTCGGTGATCCTAGGCATCCTGGTATCAGAGAAGATGTAAATATAGATGAAGCTGAGGTAGTAATTAGCTTGGAGGAAGATTTTGAGCTTGACAGGATGCTTGCGGAAGAACTTGAGCCTGCAATGATTGCCAGTTCATTTGATCGCAACGAAGCAGACATGCTGAAGGATGCCGGAGCAGAACATGTCATAATAGACGAAGAAGCAGTTGAAAAAATCCTGGAAGAAAAACTTAGAGAGGTCAAACAATGATCTTCGAGATAACTTTAATCTTTATAGCAATAGCAGCTGTGTTAACTGCTTTAAACAGATTTAATATCCCTTCCTTACCAGCCTACATACTATCGGGATTCATAACAGGCCTCATAATGAGATATACAGATCAGACAGTTTTTATAGGGGAAGAGGCCTTGCAGAACATGATCTATCTCGGGTTAGCGATAGTTGTTTTCTACGCCACTACACGTTTCAGTCTAGACAAGACTCGTTCTACAAGCCTTGACTCATTCAAGAGCTCCATCTATACCTCCATCATAACTTTAACAATATTCACAGGGACAGCACTGACACTCGGATTCCCTGTAATCGAGTCAATCATAATAGGCATGTTAGCGACTTTCGGATCAACTCTTGTCAATTCAAAAGTCGTTGACGATGAACTGAAAGAGAACCATATACACGGCTGGCTTACAGAAGACATCAATCTCTACCAAGATATAATAGCAGTAGCCATGATTGTAGCTCTTTTTTCATATATTTCAACAGGACGCATATTCGCTTCACTAGTAGCCTCCCTTCTAATAATCTCTACAGCACTGATTATACGGAGGCCTTTCAGCAACTATTTCCTCAGTTTAACAAATGAGAGAGAAGTAATCAGTCTTCTAGGCCTCTCATCATTCATAGGCCTGACATTACTAACTGAAAACTACGGATTAACTGCCTTGACAGGAGTAATAGCAGCAGGATTCCTTTATACAGATACAGAGCTTGGATACATTATCCGTGAAAGAATCAGGCCTGTAAAAGATTTTTTCGCGGCATTATCATTCTTCTCTGTAGGAATGCTAGTTCAGTTGCCAGATATAGAGTATTTAATCTTAACAGGCCTACTAATAGTCTTTATAACAGTTTTAAGGCCCTTGTTGACGGCTTTGACTCTTTATATTCAGGGGTATGATGTTCGGACATCTTATCTAGCAGGTTTTGAGATGAATGAGGCCTCAGAGATTTCATTACTTGCTGCTTTAATCGTATCGCCGTTTATTTCAGAAAGCCTTTTATCCGCTACAATAACAGTATTTGCAGTGACAGTTTTTGTCTCCCATATCTCAGAAAAACACGATAGAGCATTTTTTGACAGATTCCTTTCAACTTACGAATTCGATCCTGAGAAAGACGATATACCTCACGGTATTCACGGACATACAATCATTGCTGGATTTGACGACAAAACACAGGGAATAACCAATGTCTTAGATGAAGAAAACACTGTTGTGATTGACTACGATCTTGACAGGATTCACGAAGCTGAAGACAAAGGCCTCTACCATTTACTCGGAGATCTGTACTCCAGTAAGACCTGGGAGAAAGCTAATTACAGAAAAGCCGACATCATAGTATCAGCTGTATCAGATCAAACACTGATAGATAAAATAAACGAACTGGAAACAGAAGCCGAGATAATCACTATTTCAGAGTCTGATAGAGAGGATGTAGATGCGGCGCTTAAACAGATGATCCGTGAGAAAATTGAAGAACTAGATAACTGACTCTAGTAGACGCCCTGAATTCTATCCAGCCATATCATAAGTACTATATGAGGCAGAGTAAGCACAGCGATCAAGACCAGATAAACTCCGATCAGATTCTCGAGGCCTGATGACACAGATAGAAAGTAGTATAGGCCTCCCAGAAGTACAAGCGATACTGCTGTTAGAGGTGCTGAGTCAATAAAGAATCTTCTGGCTGCAGGCATTACACTGCCTTGTTGAAGGCCTTCTCTGGGTTCATTGTCCAGCATTGAGTATCTGAATGCATGTCTGACAGAGTGCCATAAGCAGAAGTAGAGGCCTATTGCCAGTATCGGAGGCACTGTAAGGAAGAATAATGTAAGTATCGAGATATCGGCCACTGTGTACTTGAGTGATAGACTATTTCCTGAGCCTCTATAGATATATACAAAGAGTATGAGAGCTGCTAAGATGTAAGCCGTTAGTATCAGTGTTTTTGCAGTGTTTGGAAGCGATAGTGCTATGGATGTATTGCCTGAAGTGAACAGGTTTACTGTAGCTTCAGCTATCAGTCTGTAGTACTCTGGAAAAGCTATCAATGGGAGTATCATAGGTGCTGCACCCCTTAATACTACTTCCAAGGTCTTCTGCACTCCGGTCAGCGATTTATCCATGAAAAGCTGCTGTACTACGTAAAGTTCTCCTTCACCCCAGTGAAACCATGTTATGGCGATGAAGAGTGCAAATGCTAGCACAGGTTGAATAAGCCACAGCAGTAAGTAAGACGTACCAAGCAGCAGATATACTGCTGAAATCTTCATCATCCATCTGACAGAGAAACTTTCATTTCTGGCTTTCGGTATCATCAAGTGGTCAACAGCACCATGTGGAAGCCCAAGAAAAACCATACTTGCGATAAGAGGAACAAATTGATACTGTAGCGGAACATCGAAAATGTAAGTAGCAGATATTGCTGAAAGAAGGATAATCCAGACTGGAAAAATGATGATTTTTCTAGCATTTCTTACGGCTTCTTGCTCTAGTTCAGGCCTCAACTTTCATCACTTCAAACCAGTAATGTTTCTGACATAGTTTTTCACTCCTTCCGTTTCCGAAAGCCAGCGATACATTACAAGACCTTGAACAATGAATACGTTAGTGACAAGGAAGAAAAGCATTTCCTCTACCGGTAGTATGCCTACTGCAAGGCCTGTAGTATGTGCCTCTGAGATTATCCAGAGGCCTTCACTGATTGCATAGTAGTCAACTGCCCATAGATAGATTGTAGGTATTGTTATGGCTGCAGTCACTATTTTAATGTTTTTAATGAGGTATGGCCAGCCGAATCCCCATTGTATTGCGAGTACAGGGCCTGCCCAGAACAGTATTGATCCCATGTAGAATGTTTCCTGATTGAACATGGCTGCTGCACCTATAGCCATGACTGTGAGGCCTGCTACTATTCCTTGAAGCCTATTTTTTCGTGATACTATATCCATGTCAGGGTAGCTTAGTTTTGCTATGTGGAATAGAAAGAATGCTGTGAGTATTGGCTGTAGTATGAAGAATAGGTATTCTCCGAGCGGGGCCTCCCAGAAATAGGTTAGTACTGCTTCTTCTCCGTACCACCAGACGCCTTCTGCAATCATCAGGTTATCCCAGGGCGTGGTATAGATGAATGCTATGACTATTATGATTATAAGTCCGTTGAAGGCATCTCGGTCCCACCATATACTGTCTTTGTTTTTGTGTAGAGAAAGTAAAGCTAGAGCTGTGATGGGGATCATTAGGAAGAAGAAAAGCAGTTCAATGTAGCTCAAAGCCATATATTTTTAGATTCCTCATGGAGATATTAATAACCAGAAGGTTACTTGCATCATTTTTAATCAATCTCTGGACTGAATTACTCCATAAACTGTGATCACAGAACCTAGTATGAATAGGCCTGCTCCCTGTATTTCAGGTGAGAAAAGTATCACTGGCATGCTGAATCCTGCTTCTATTTCTGGTATAAAGGCTGTTTGATTGGTGAAAAAAGTCAGTATGCCCAGAAGTTCAAGGACTGAGCCTGTGTAAAGGTATATCAGCCATTTTTCCATTTTTTATCTACTCTTTTTTATCCTTATTTTCTTTTTCTTCGTCGACTTGTTTCTCCGCCTCTTTTTGCAGGTTAGGAACTATATCTTCGTTAGAGGCCTTATCAGCAACGTCTGAAGGCTTTATGTCCGGAGTAATATCTTGATCTTCGGCTTCTTTCATCTGTTTGATATCTTTGCCGACGTTTGAGATGAACTCCCTTGTCTCATTTTTAAGCTCGTAGAGTTCTTTGTCATCTACTTTCTCATCTTCATCTTTTATTTTCTCTATTACATCATCCCATTTATCGAACATTTCCATGTGGGACTCTCCGACATCGAGATTTTCTTCAACTATCTCAGGAAGATCTTCTTTATCCTGCGGCGGTTCTACACCTTTAGAACGTAATGCGGCCACGTTAGCTTTCAGGAAGTTCTTGTAATCGTCTACTACATCTTTTACTTTCTTTCTTGCTCCTAGCTGTGAGACAAGTTTGTGCATTCGTCTTACAAAGTTATCAGCTTTTTCTAGGTGTTCATCGACTGCTTCTCCTGTGACTTTCTCCGGATCTTTCTCTCCCAAGTCTGCGAACTCCACTATCTCACGTGCTTCTTCTACTACCCCTTCTTCAAGCATATCTTTCTCCACGAACATTTCTTCCAGTACATCAGGCACTTTCTCCTTTCCTGGAGGCGTCTTACCTACAAGCATGATAGGAGCCTGTCCTGCATTAGCCACGACCTGTTCAAGTTTGTGAGGTGTAGAGGATTTCAGGTTCTTCTCTGCTTTCTTGTAACCTGTTGCCGCTAACTTCAGTCGTTTCTTAACTGATTCCTGTGTTCCCGATATTTTTCCTCTCTGTAGAAGTCTCTTCGCCGGCATGAAGATACCTGTATCATAGACAGGCTCTCCGTTCCGTACTGCTTCAATAGCAAGAGGTTCTCCTTTCCTGAGAGAGTCCCAGAACTCTGTAAGGAACGGAAAGTACTGTATAGTGATTCTTTCATCCACTTCATCTGCAAGAGAAGTGACTTTTCTTCTTATCTTCTTCTTTGCATCCTTTGGAACATCAGATCTCAACTTAGTATCATCTAGAACTACCAGTGTATCTATATCACTGTCTACTCCGTGCTCTCCCTGAGGAACGCTTCCCCATACAGCAACTACCTTTACTTTGTCACCTAGCTTTTCATTCAGCTGATCGGAGAATTTTTCCACTGACTCAAAACGCCTTTCCTGAGACTTCTCACGCATCCTCTTCATCTTATCCTTGGAGCTCATAACAGATACACTATTATTACATTTCCTGAGGAAACTTATAAAACTAAAAAAACCTTTCAACTCCGCCCGATGAGAAAACAGGCCTTAGACGCTCTCCCTCCGGAAATCAGACTCCACCCGGAGTCATTAGAAATCAACTTAACTGAAGCAGAGGCCTTTCTAAATGATAACTTCAGCGACACAGATGTGTTTGCATTTCTCGGAGTACCAAGAGAAAATAGAGATCAGTATCTTGATAGAAGTCTTGATCTTCTGCTTGAACTTGATCGTGCTGGAAAAGTATTCGCACCTGAGGCCTACCAGGAATTTCTCGACGAAGAACTTCAGGGCATGAAAGTGCATTATCACAGTCCCGAAAGCCGTGCAGAGGAAATGGAGAACATCAAAAACGAAGCAGGAGAGATCGACAATTTGATAGCCCCTACAATGGATTACACTGTTCCAAGGAACTATATAGAAGCCTCGAAAGCGTTTCCTGAATTAGAGGCTCCCGAAGGCAATCAATTACTCGAGTTCGCTGACTTCCCGGCATGTGATGGAGAACTCATATCTTACGTAAGGACTGATCTAAAGATGCTCTTCTCAAGATTTTCGGAAGATGATGCAGATTTTGATTACGAAATAAATGATACAGAGGTATTCTTTCCCGGCGTCCGCTACTCAGAGGAGGCCTCTGATTACTTCGGCAAGTTCTTCTTCAGTCCAAAGTCCGAGGCCGTACGCAGATTTATGCCGCAGAACGTGAAAGACGCCCCGAAAAAATTCGTTGACTTTGATTACTGAACAAAATATTTTTTACCGGTACTGTTCCTGTTCCCACTGTCCTGGCCTTGTGCCGTTATCAGTTGCTGCTCTGCCGGAGTAAGTGAAGTCGAAGTCCTCTGCCTCCAAGAGGCCTTCAAGTGGATCGAATGCGTGTTCCTCTATCTTCGTCCATTCCATACTTGTTGAGGCTTCATCCAGACCGAAGAACTTTGCCATCAAGGCCTGTTTCCTGTTCTCATAGTCGTGATCCTCCGGAATGTTTACAGGGTCGAGTTCTTCAGGTGTGACTCCTAGCTGGATTAAGTCCATTGCGATTCTGGTTGTGTAAAGTGTCTCAGCGTATTCTCCTCCTACCTCAAACATGATTATTCCATGGTCATCTTCATTTCTGCAGAAGCCTGCCTCTATCATCATGTACATGTATCGGTAGAGGACAGTATCTCCCCTCATGAAAGGTCCGTGGCGGTGTATTCCCTGTTGCTCGAATCCTGGCTTGGTGAGGTGGTAGCTCTTCAGTATATCTGCCAGTGGTTTTTCCGGATCTATATCGAATCTGTCGTCTTCCGCAAGCTCTTTCTCCTGATCAATCATCTTCTGGAGCTCTACCTCAGGATCCACACCGAAGCTGGCAGTGTGCTCAAGGTCAATAGTAAACTTCAAGGGATTACCCTGATACTCTACATCCCACTCTTCACTTCTCTTCCTGGCAGTTAGATTTACCGCTCTACAGGCAACTGAGATATCTTTAGGCCTCCAAAGACGGAGAAGATTCCCCGGATCTCCATACATCGCCTCTATATTCGTCTTGAGCCCGTGACGATTCATCCACTGAATCCAGGTCATCTCGCTGGCCGGTTCGAGGCCTGTCTTCTCATCGCCGTCAAAGTTATCAGTCCTCTGAGTAAACTGTCCCCAGAGATAAGTTGCAGCAACTGCAGCAGTAACATCAAGACGGAACTCACGATCAGAATCCAGTTTGTTATTGAACTCCTGATAATCCATGAAATCTATATCGTACGTATCCTCAACTATAGTCTCCCAGATAAAACGAGGAGCCTCAAAACCAGGATGATCCTCGTACTCCTCATCCGCCACAGTCAACCAGGCCGGCATAATATTATAGAAAACAGTCGACTCCTTCTCAATCTGCTGTCCCAAACGCGTCTGATTGATAAGCTTGTCAAACAGCTGCAGATACTTCAGATCACCTTTCTCATCACGCATCTCACTGTAGGCCTCTTCACGACCAGCAAAGGCCTTCTTCGCCTTTTCACGTACTTCATCAGAATCAGCTCGATCCAGAATGGTGCTTCCTTTAATATCCAGTCTATTAGTCAATGCAGAAAGCTTCCCCTGCAGAGATAGGCCTTTTCCCGAGCCATTGCCAGTCCAGAGATCATTCATGACAGTGTTCAGTTTGTCAAGGACTTCATCTTCACGATCAAACCGTGTCTCTCCTTTTTCCAGCTGATAAACGTAGTTGGACAATCTTCTTATATTCATGGAGGTGCGTCCAGAGAGTGTTTCAAGTACCTCTCTCAAGTTATCTAGTTCTCTAACTTCATCTGAATTAGGCACATCGATGGTGAGAGGCCTTGCGAATGTTTCTTCTTCGGCTCTTTCCTGGAATGTGAATGAGGCTCCCTGATCTGTTTGTGCTGCTGTCTCTATAAGGCCTGCTTTTTTCCTTTTGTTGCCTACAAGTTCTTCCAAGTATATCTTATCCGCTTCTTTTTCTTGGGCGTTCTGCCATTGTTCTCTGAACCATTCAGAGTAACGTGAGAAAAGTCTGTCGTAGTACTGCGTGAGTTCTACGCGTTCAACTATCAGGTAATCGAATAGAAGCTCCATGAAGTCTTTGTTCCGGTATATATTAGGTTTCTTTCCGTTAACCTCGCTGATCGAGTATCCAAATGGGTCAAGCGACTTGTCACTTGCTATCTGTTCTTCTAGAGGAGGTATCTGCTCTGTTGAGGCATGCATGTTGATGTATCCGACGTCAAAATCGTGGTCTTCCTCTACTTCTTTCTTGAAGCTTGCAATCTGCTCGAGGTATCGAGTATAGTATCTGTGGACGACGTTGTATCCTGCCTGAACTCCCTGTGCTCTTGTAGCGTAGGCTGCTCCATATCCTAAATCAGTATTTCCGTGGAAGGTGACGTCAACTCCAAGCTGCGAGATAACATTCAGTAGCTCTTCTCTGTCTACCTGAAAAGTTGCTGGATTCTGTAAGAGGACTTCCAAGACTTCTCCGCCTTTCTGTGATGTGCTTCCTATCCTGTGAGTGAGGGGGCCTGGCTCCTGTCCTACATCCATGCCTGTTGTATTTCCGACCATATAGTTCATGTCGTCAAATCCGTCCTGATCATCTTCCTTATCTTTCAGTTTATCCATGAAATCTAGGAGGAAAGACATTCTGTAATCACTTCATTGTGAAGAGGCCTAGGCTTATTTTCAGATCGTAATAGTACTCGAACTTCATCTCATGTTCGAGATCAGCCCATGCAGTACCCTCATCGACGACGTATTCATCTATCTGGCCTGTAAAGATTTTGAGCTTTTCCTGTATCCCGTCATAAAATTCTGGGCCGCTATCAGATTCTTTGTGGAAGTCTGAATCAAGTACTTCATCAAGCGCCTTTATCTGTTTTTCAGAGAAAACATGTTCTAACTCATCAAGACCATCCTCAACACGCCTTATATGAGCTGAAACCTCAAGAGGAAGAGTTTCTTCAAGCTCCTCTTCCAAGGCCTCTCTTAAATCCGCTACAGACATTTCTTTCTTGTGCCTAGCCTTCTTCAGCTTCTCTCCTTGTTTTGTATCAATTTCGCCGGTGTAATCCTGTATCTTTAATCGTAAATCTTTCTCTACTTCATCTATACGTGCCTGGAATATATTCTCAAACGTGAACTTGTCAACTATTGCGGGATGCCAGAATACCTTGACAACAGAGGGTCCCTGCCCAGGATCAGTTGGCTCAGCTCCTCCTGCAAGATTTGCGTGCACTTGATGAAGAAATACTACACGATAATGAGTTATCTCATCTTCATCATCCGTTACCCTTACATCTTCACCTGTATTTTTGAGGCCTCTGTAGATTATATACTCTCTCTCCGTGAACATGGAGCTGTATCCTCTCAACTGGATATGTCTTTTCAGATCAGAGGCCAGTTGTGACTGTGAACGGTTGTTTATCATTTCCATATCCCTAACGTAGGGCTCAAGATACTCTTCTGTCTCTTCTATAGCTCTTTCAAGACCTTTTAACTCTCCTTTTAGTTCACGTAGCTTCCTCTGTATTTCGCTGCCATACATGTCCTTCCATTTCTCGTACATCGCATATTTCTTTCTGAGAACAGCTTTTACGTTGGCAGGAAGATGTGCGAGCTTGCCATCCTCGAAATCTTCCTCGCTTTTGTCATCTGACTCTGAGGCCTTATCTTTGGCTGTTTTCAAATCATCAATCGAACCCATTTCATTGAAGTCTGCGACTATAGAAGGATAGATGTTCTGGTCACGGAGGAACTTTAACGCTGCTCTGTCTCCTCCTCCCTGTCCTGCTGCGCCTGCACCGTCCACAAGTTCAATGAAGTCTGCCTTGATTCGGGTTTCATTTCCTTCTTGTATATCTTCTATACGAGAGCGTAGCTTTCTGATGTCATGTTCGAGCATGTGTTTCTGCTTCAGAAGCTGTGAGAGATTTCTTTTAGTCTCCTTGACTCTTTGCTCTGCGTTCTGATGCTGTTGCATCAATTGATTATGTAGCTGACTGTCTGGGGAAACGTATACACTTTCCTCGACTTTTTCAACAGTATACTCCAGATCGTCGTCGAATCTGTCAGCTGAGTTAATTGCAAAACCGTATGGCGGGCCTCCACGAGTACTGGATTTCACTTTAAGGGTTTTCCATGGATCTCCCATCAGGTCTTTTATTGAGCCTGGCCCATCGTCACTTCTAACGTCTTCGAGACTGTTGATCTTGCCGCTACGTACGTCACTCTCCCATTTTGAGCCGTTAGCTGTCTTGAATACATACCCGAATCCCGGATGATCCTCAGAGTCTGACACAGTTATTATTTAACTCAAATTACTACTTAAAATTCCCCTAAAATAGGCCTGATAGAAAGTAAAGTAATAAAGCATTCAGAGCCCTAAAGTTATTACAGGAGTCAAGCGTTAGAGGCCTGTAAGAGGAGTGATTTATAATGGAACAAGATCTGCTTAAAAGAAAGTTGAATCCTTTTCTGTTGATAACTACTGTTCTTGTGCTAGCTATACTTGCAGGGTCTTCAGTTATTTATCAGCAGGAGCTAGGGGATCTTGTAGGGACTACAGATAATCTTTCAACAGAGCTGGAGAATACAGAAGCAGAACTAGCACAGGCAAGAGATAATTTAAGCGATTTGAGGGAGATACGTTCAGATCTTGAGGGAGAAGTAACCGATCTTGAAGTCGAACTGAGTGAGTTAGAGGAATCGACTTCTGATGAGATAGATGGATTGGAAACTGATCTAGAAGACGCTAGAAGTGAGAGAGATGATGCACAGGAACAGGTGTCAACTCTTAAAGACGAAGTAGACCAGC